>NZ_JBAURI010000972.1:0-13426 GCF_049581145.1 Bradyrhizobium sp. | reverse complement strand
CTGCAAGGCGGCTGCAAAAAAGTTCGGCAAGCCGGTCATTCCCGTCAATGCACCGGGTTTCGTGGGACCGAAAAATCTCGGCAACAAGCTCGCGGGCGAGGCGCTGCTGGAGCACGTGATCGGGACGGAAGAGCCTGACTACACCACGCCATATGACATCAACATCATCGGCGAATACAACCTGTCCGGCGAATTCTGGCAGGTCAAGCCGCTGCTCGACGAACTCGGCATCCGTATCCTGTCCTGCATTTCCGGCGACGGAAAATACCGCGAAGCAGCATATTCGCATCGCGCCAAGGCTGCGATGATGGTGTGCTCGAAGGCGATGATCAACGTCGCGCGCAAGATGGAGGAGCGCTACGGCATTCCTTATTTCGAGGGCTCGTTCTATGGCATCGAGGACTCCAGCGATTCACTTCGCGAAATTGCCCGCCTCCTGATCGAGCGCGGCGCGCCGGCGGAATTGATGCAGCGCACGGAAGCGGTGATTGCGCGTGAGGAAGCGCGCGCCTGGGCCGCGATCGAGCCGTTCAAAGCGCGGCTGAAGGGGAAGAAGGTTCTTTTGATCACCGGTGGCGTGAAGTCGTGGTCGGTGGTTGCGGCACTGCAGGAAGCCGGCCTCGAAATCGTCGGCACCAGCGTGAAGAAGTCCACCAAGGAGGACAAGGAGCGGATCAAGGAATTGATGGGCCAGGATGCCCACATGATCGACGATATGACACCGCGCGAGATGTACAAGATGCTGAAGGACGCGAAAGCCGACATCATGCTCTCAGGCGGGAAGTCGCAGTTCGTCGCACTCAAGGCCGCGATGCCCTGGCTTGATATCAACCAGGAGCGGAGCCACGCCTATATGGGCTATATCGGCATGGCGAAGCTGCTCGAGGAGATCGACAAAGCGCTGTACAATCCGATGTGGGAGCAACTCCGCCTGCCGGCGCCGTGGGACAATACCGCGAACAACTGGCAGAGCAAGGCGATGGCGCAGATGGATGCGCAGGCCGCCGAGCTTGCCGCCGATCCGGCGCTTGCCGAGGCGGCGCGCCGCGCCAAGAAGGTCTGCTTCTGCAAGACGGTCGACCTCGGCACCATCGAGGATGCCATCCACGTCCAGGGTCTCTCGACCGTCGACGGTGTCAAGGAGCACACCAATGCGTCGGGCGGCTGCGGCGCCTGCAAGGGCAGGATCGAGGACATCCTGGCCGCGACAGCCGCGGCAACGCAGTCTTTGCCGATGCTTCAGGCCGCGGAATAGGCCGGACTCATGGCCGTCGTCACCGTTGGGAAAAAGGCCTGTGCGGTCAATCCGCTGAAGATGAGCCAGCCGATCGGCGGCGCTTTCGCCTTCATGGGGCTGCGCGGTTCGATGCCGCTGCTGCATGGTTCGCAAGGCTGCACATCGTTTGGATTGACACTGTTCGTGCGGCATTTCAAGGAAGCGGTGCCCTTGCAGACCACCGCAATGAGCGAGGTTGCGACCGTTCTCGGCGGATATGAGAATGTCGAGCAGGCGATCCTCAACATCCACAAGCGGACCAAGCCCGAGATCATCGGCATCTGTTCGACCGGGGTGACGGAAACCAAGGGCGACGACGTCGAGGGCTACATCAAGCTGATCCGTCAGAAGCATCCGCAGCTGGAAAAATTTCCGCTGGTGTATGTCTCCACGCCCGACTTCAAGGATGCGTTCCAGGACGGCTGGAGCAAGACCGTTGCCCGCATGGTCGAAGTGCTGGTCGAGAAGCCTGCGTCCGCAGCGCGGCGTGATCCCACACGGGTCAATGTTCTGCCCGGCTGCCATCTGACACCCGGCGATCTCGACGAGCTGCGCACCATCCTGGAAGATTTCGGGTTGGAGCCGTCTTTTCTCCCGGACCTCGCCGGCTCGCTCGACGGACACATCCCCGACGAGTTCACGCCGACGACGATCGGCGGCATCGGGGTCGACGAGGTGGCGACCATGGGGCAGGCCGCCTGGACCATTGCCATTGGCGCGCAGATGCGTCCGGCGGCCGAAGCCATGCAGCAGAAAACCGGAACGCCGTTCAGGCTGTTCGAACGGCTATGCGGCCTGCTTCCGAACGACGAATTCATCGCGTTTGTCAGCGAGATCAGCGGCCGTCCGGTGCCGACGAAATACCGGCGTCAGCGCGGCCAGTTGGCGGATGCGATGCTCGACGCACATTTTCACATCGGCGGCCGCAGGCTCGCGATCGGCGCCGAGCCGGATCTGTTGTTCGATATCGGCAGCATGCTGCAGGAGATGGGCGCTCATATCGCCACGGCAGTGACGACCACGCAATCTCCCGTGCTGGAAAGGCTCAAGACCGACGAGGTGCTGATCGGCGATCTCGAGGATCTCGAAAATCTCGCCAACGAAAGAGGCTGCAATCTGTTGATCAGCCATTCGCATGGCAGGCAGGCCGCCGCACGGCTCAAGATTCCGTTCTATCGTGCCGGCTTTCCGATGTTCGACCGGCTGGGCGCCGGACATCAGCTTTCGGTCGGCTACCGCGGCACGCGCGATCTCATTTTCGACATCGCCAATCTCATCATTGCCGATCGCGAGGACAACCACCAGCCGACGCCCGACACCTGGCGTGATGCCGGCATCAGCGCCGGCGACGCGCCGGCCGCTCTGCACTGACGCGAAACGAGGAAAGGTCAATCCGATGAAAGTGGCGTTCGCGACCCAGGATCTCAAGCGCGTCGATGCGCATTTTGGCTGGGCCAAGAATATTTCGATCTACGACATCGGCCTGGAAGGGACCCGTTTCGTGGAGAATTTCGAATTCGACGGCGATCTCAAGGAAGACGGCAACGAGGACAAGCTCGCGCCGAAGATCGAGGCGATCAAGGATTGCGCGATCCTTTATGTCGCGGCGATCGGCGGCTCCGGCGCCGCGCGGGTGGTCGCCAACAACATCCATCCGATGAAGGTCAACCAGCCGGAGGCGATCTCCGACCTGGTGGCCAAGCTTGAGACTGTGCTCAGAGGAACGCCGCCGCCCTGGCTGCGCAAGGCCCTTGCCAAGGGTCAGGAACGAACGCTCGATTTCGAGGAATGAGGAACAACATGGCCGAGGCTGCAGTACTGCAACAAGACTCCGCGGCGCAGGCGCCGTTCGTGCGCGAGCTCATCAAGGTCTGGCGGGCCCAGGACACCCATGGTGCCTGGGAAAGCAAGAAGGATCTCGACCTGCTCGAACCCTACATCCTGGACAAGGAGAAACGGCGAGCGCTGCCGATCATCGGCGATCCAGACCCCGACACGATCTGGCGCATGGAGCTGTTCTTCAATGCGGTCGCGTTGTCGATCGAGCGGGAAACCGGCGTGATGATCTCGCCGATGCTGAAGATGCACCATGAGGGTTTCGGCCGCATGGTGCTGATCGGCGGCCGGCTCATCGTCGTCAACAAGCAATTGCGCGATGTCCATCGCTACGGTTTCGACACTCTCGCCAAGCTCGCTGAGGAAGGCGACAAGTTCGTCAAGGGTGGCGTGGAGATGATCCGGAAGTTCCCTGACGTGGCGAATTACTGAGGTGAAGCGATGAGCGATCTTGAAACGGTGAAAGCGGAAATCAAAAAACTGTCGGCCAAGGCAATCCAGGCCAAGATGGATCTGCACGACCTCTCGGAGGAGCTGCCGGTCAATTGGGGATCGATCATGAGCGTCGCGCAGAAGGCGCATGACGCATTCGCCGCGCTGGAGCGCAAGCGCGAGGATCTGAAGTCCTTGGAAAAGGCGTAAGCGGGAAGGTCATCATGTCAAATGCAACCCGCGACGGCCGCGACTGGAAGCCGGAATATCTGGTCTCGATCAACCCGGAAAAGTGCATCGGCTGCGGCCGCTGCTACAAGGTGTGCGGCCGCGAGGTGATGACGCTGAAAGGGATCGGCGAAGATGGCGAGCTCGTCAGCCTTGATGACGACGAGGATGACGAGATCGAGAAGAAGGTCATGGTGATGAACGACGATGGCGCCTGCATCGGCTGCGGTGCCTGCGCGCGGGTTTGTCCGACCAACTGCCAGACCCACGCCGCGGCGGTAACGGAGGCCGCCTAGTAACAATACCGACCCGCAGAGTTGGAGAGCGCTGCGGGCCGGGGTGAAGAAGAAACTGGGTTTTTTGCTTTTATTCGATGCCCTGTTCGCGCGCTTTCCACATCGCCGCGATTCGGAATCGCTCATTGATGGCGGCGGGGCTTGCCAGGATTTCGGTCTGCGCCTTGTCGAAGGCGGCGAACACAATGTCGGCTTCCTCGCGCGTCAGGGGAACGCGCCCGGCAATATGGGTTGCCTCCGGCATTGCCGTCCAGATCGCGCGCCGGTTCGGATGCAGCTTGACTTCGATCAATTCGAACGCCTCGAGCTGGCCGGCCAGGCAGATCGACAACCCGATCACCTCGAGCTTGCGGCCGTCTTGGGTGGTCTTGACGAGTGTTGCCATGGTCATTCCGCGTCCTGTGCTGCGCACCAGCTGTAGCCGCCCTTGTCCCAGAGTTGAGCCAGCGTCTGATCCGGCTTCCAGGCCGGAAACTGCTGCGTGACGACCTGATAATCGCTGCCGAAGCGCAGCGCTTCCTCGCCCTGCAGGCGCGCCTCGAAGTAATCGGCCTTTGAACGCAGTACGAAACAGGCGCGGTCGGCCGAGGCGAACAGTTCGAACTTCTCGCCTCCGGACAGCAGGCGGACCGGGCCGGACGGATCATTCATCGGATGTCTCCATTGATGATGGGAAACCTGCCGGCGACGCGCTTGCGTCGCCTGCACTGCGTATCACTCACGGAATCATCGGCATCGCGAAGCCTGGCCGCGGATGGGCGTCGTAATAGTCCGGCCTTTCCGGCCAGCCGCCCTCGGCGATGAACCGGAACGTGGTGAGCGTGACCGGCGCGCCTTGCGAGCAGCAGACCTCGGCGAACTTGATCTCGCGGTTGCCGGGCCCGGCGGAAAAATCCGCAACCGTCGTGCCGTCCGCCTTGCGCGCCCGTGCAAAGCCGGGCGTACCGACGGTCGCCGCCGCGACCGGGTTGGCGACCAGAAGCGGCTCTTCGAGGCCGTCCGCGCCGGTGCCGAAGGCTGGCGTCTTGAAGGTGAAGGTCGCCAATACCTCGCTGCGATCGACCGGTCGGTCCGCGCTGATGGGCCGGGCAACCGAGTAGACGGTCAAGGTGCCCCCATCAAGCAGCGCCTTCAGTTCGTCACCGGAACAGCTGGCGAAGTCCGACGCTACGTTCATGTCAATCTCCATGCAAATACGAGTTACACGGAGAACATCAAATTTCGTGCCAGCGGTGCTGGATACGAGCCGGGCGATTTCGCCGCCAAACGTCTGATTTCAGGGCTATCCGGCACCAGGGTCGGGCGTCCCCGGAGCTTCAAGGTCGTGCTTGTGACGCCAGCGTCGGATTCCTCACAATGCCGAACACCATCAAAGCCAGTTTCTCCTTGCGCGATTCTTGCAAGGCTTGCGGCTGAGGCTTCGTCTGCAGCGAGGGTATCATGCAACCGAACACCGCCTATGCCATCTGCACGTTCAACGAGATTCCAAGCCAGCGGGCGAAGGGCTTTAACCTGATGGTCGTTGACGAGGAGGGGAAGCATCGACCGTGGCCGATCGTCGTGGTCCGGTGGGGCAAGCAGGTGTTCGGCTATGTCAACCGATGTCCGCATAACAACGTGAAGCTCGACTGGGAGCGGCATCAGTTCCTGGATCAGAACGGCACCAGGCTGCTGTGCGGCAAGCACGGCTCGACCTTCGAGCTTTCCACCGGCACTTGCGTCGATGGCCCCTGCAAGGGGCAGGGGCTCACACCGATCGCGCTGGCCGTACTGGATGGGGATATCTGCGTCACCGGCGTGACGCTGGTCGAGGACGAGGAACCGGTCTCCGGCGAGCAGGCCTGAGCCGGAGCCGGGCGTTCAGACCGGGCGATTTTCGTTGCGGTTCTTGACCGGCTCCATGCGCGCCAGGCCCTCTTCATAGCTGATATCGTCATATTTCATGTCGACGCCGGCCGCGGCGGCATCGAGCAGATGGTCGAGCTTGCCGGCGGTATCGAGCTTCTTGATGTCGTTCTTGTCGATGCCGACCAGATCCAGCATCTCCTTCCAGACGGTCGATTCATCGCAGGGCAGGATGTGGAAGGTGACGTCGCCGATCTTGGTACGGTATTTGGCCAGCAGATCGATATTATTGCAGAACAGGTAGTAGGTGCCGTTGGGGCTGAGCGCGCCGTCCAGCACCTCGGCGACGTCGGAAAGGTAGGCGTAGGAATGCAGATAGCCGGCGAGGACCGGGATCGTGGGCTCGCCTTCCTGGGCGATCGTCAGGACCTGCTCGATCGAATGGTCCGGGGGCCGCTTCTCGTCGGCGAGCTGAGGCTGGAATTTCAGCGCGATATCGCCGCGAAATCCAAAGCGGCCGGGTTTCGTCGTGCCGGCCTTGAGGACTGCGTTGAGCAGGCGCCCCTCCTTGTCGAGCCGGCCGAGTGGAGTGTTCTCGATTGACGTCATGAAAGCATCCTCGAATGAATGACGATCTCCGGACATGTCGGGCCGGCTGAGAGCCCCTATGCAAATTGTTTGCCGCGGCTTGTGTCGGCGAAGCGCCAAGAGCCCGGCGCGTCTTGTCGAATGAGATCAGGGGGATGCGTGGCTGACACGCCCGTTCCGGTTTCGCTCCGCTTCGTCTCGACCCCTCCCACAGTCCTGTCTGAAACCCGACACGCGTCGTAAACACAACAGGCTGAAAGCGAAAAGCGCTGCATTAACAAGGAAATGCTGGCTGGCATGGGACTTGCCAATCTCCCTGTCCAAACGAATTTCACTCATGAAAGGCCAGCCATGATCAACCTGACGGACAGCGCAGTAAGTGCAGTCAAGTCCGCGATCTCCTCCGCAACGCAGCCGTCGAGCGGCTTGCGGATCATGGTCGAAGCCGGCGGCTGCGCCGGTTTCAAATACATGATGGGCATCGACAACGAGGCGAAGCCCGACGACACCGTGATCGAGCGCGACGGCGTCAAAGTGTTCGTGGACACCAAGAGCCACGAATACCTGGAGGGCACCACCATCGACTTCGTGGTCGCACTGGAGGGCTCCGGATTCACATTCGATAACCCGAACGCGAAATCGAGCTGCTCCTGCGGCAAGTCGTTTTCCTGATTGAAGCGGTAGTACGGAGAAAATTATGCTGGTCGAATCCGAGCACCTCAACGCGCCGCCGTCGGCGGACACCGAACGCGCCGATATCGTCAGGGCGGTGATCGAGGAGATCCGCCCGAATCTTCAGCGCGACGGCGGCGATTGCCAGTTGCTCGAGATCAACGGCAACAAGATCATGGTCAGGCTCACCGGCGCCTGCGTGTTCTGCAAGCTCGCCAGCGCCACCCTCGAAGGCATTCAGGCGCGCATGGTAGAGCGGCTCGGCGAGTTCGTGCGCGTGATCCCGGTCGCCGGCGGAGCCAAGGCCCAGCCATTGAAAATTGGGCATTGAAGCTCGAAAGAGGCGTTCCGTGCGGCCGATCTATCTCGACAACAATGCGACGACGCGCGCGGACCCCTCGGTCGTCGCGGCAATGCTGCCGTTCTTTTCCGAGCAGTTCGGCAACGCCTCGTCCACGCACGCCTTCGGCAGCGCGGTCGGCGAGGCGCTGCGGGCGGCGCGCCGCAGCCTGCAAGCCTTGCTTGGCGCGGCGTTCGACCACGAGATCGTCTTCACCTCGGGCGGCACCGAATCCGACAACGCCGCCATCCTCTCGGCGCTCGCCACGCAGAACGGCCGTGACGAGATCGTGACGACAAGCGTGGAGCATCCAGCGGTCCTGTCGCTGCTCGACGAGCTCGGCCGGCGTGGCGTGAAATCTCATCTCATCGCGGTCGATTCGGATGGCCGGCTGGACGTCGAGGCTTATGGCCGCGCGCTCGGGCCGCGCACGGCGGTCGCCTCGGTGATGTGGGCCAACAACGAGACCGGCACCATCTTTCCGGTCGAGCGCCTGGCCAAAATGGCGCGTTCCGCGGGCGCGCTGTTTCATACCGATGCGGTACAGGCCGTCGGTAAGATCGCGATCGAGCTGAAAAACACCGAGATCGACATGTTGTCGCTGTCCGGACACAAGCTGCACGGCCCCAAGGGCATCGGCGCGCTGTACCTTCGCAAAGGCACGAAATTCCAGCCGATGATCTGCGGGGGCCCGCAGGAGCGGCGGCGCCGTGGCGGCACCGAGAATGTCCCTGCTATCATCGGCCTGGGCAAGGCCGCCGAGCTTGCCGCCGCCCATATCGGCGAGGAGCGCACGCGGGTGGCGGCGCTGCGCGATCGCCTGGAGCAGGGGATCTTGCAACAGGTCGGTCACTGCATCGTCCTCGGTGATCTCGAGAGCCGGCTGCCGAACACCGCGAATATCGCGTTCGCCCATCTCGAGGGCGAGGCGATCCTTCATCATCTCAACCGTGCAGGGATAGCCGCCTCGCTGGGATCGGCCTGCGCATCGGGCTCGATGGAGCCCTCCCACGTGCTGCGGGCGATGAATGTGCCGGCATCGGCGCTGCGCGGCGCCATTCGCTTCTCGCTGTCACGGGAAAACACGATCGACGAGATCGATTCGACCGTGAGCGCCTTGTCGGATATCGTTGCCAACGTCAGGGCGTCATCGCCCTCCTGGCACCTGCACGCAAATCCTGCACCCAACTTGCCCCGATCCTCGGAGTTGATCTCGTGAAAATCATGATCCGCCGTTCTCCGGAGACGGGGCTGTCGATCTACGTGCCGAAAAAGGATCTCGAGGAACCGATCGTGGAATTCGAGCACGAGACCCTTTGGGGCGGCTGGATCCGCATCGCCAATGGCTGGGTTCTCGACTTGCCGCAGATGGCGAGCGACACCACGCTCCCGATCACGATCAATGCGCGCAAGCGCGGCGAAGAGGGGGATGAACGATGAACGCGCCGGTTCCGCACATCGATTTCGCCGAGCCCGCCGAAGCGGAATCGATGCTTGTCGATATCGGCCGCCGCATGCGCAGCGGAGCGATCATTCCCTATCTCGGCCCCGGCGTCGCCGAGCTGTCGAAGCCGGATGTGCCGATGACGCCAGAGGCGCTCGCCGCCTTCTTCGGTGCCAAGGTCGCGCTGCCGCGACGCGCGAAGGGCAATCCGTGGGCCGCGGCCCAGCATATCGAAAGCAACAAGCATCGCTCTACCGTGACCGCGCTGATGTCGCAGGCGTTCACTGCGCCGGTCGCGCCGACGCCGCTGCATCGCTATCTCGCCTCGCTGCCGCTGCCATTGATCGTCGACACCTGGTATGACGGCGCGATGCGTTCGGCGCTGGCCGAGCGCGGCGACTGGGGAGAGATCCAGGGCATCACCCGCGCCGGGATCGGCGAAGACCGCTGGTACCGATTCTATGATGCCACAGGCGCCGAGGTCGATCGCACGCGAGCCATGGCCTGGACCACGATTCTCTACAAGCCCCATGGCAGTGTTGCGCCCGCCAAGAACTTCCTGATTTCCGATGCCGACTATGTCGAAGTCCTGACCGAGATCGACATTCAGACGCCGATCCCGGATGCCGTGAAGGAACGGCGGACGGGGCGGAGTCTCCTCTTTCTTGGCTGCCGGTTCAACGACCAGCTTCTCAGGACTTACGCGCGGCAGATCGGCAAGCGGTCGGCGGGTGTGCATTACACGATCATCGAGCCGGACACGCTGTCCAGGAACGAATTGCGCTTCCTCAGCGAGCAGGGCCTGACGCCGCTCGCGATTCCGCTGGCGCGCGCTGCGGAGATCCTGGCTTCCGCCTGATCTGATCGCGTGAAGGACGCCGCGGCACCCAGGTGCGGTCGCTTCAAACAGCAGCGATCGCGAAGTACTTTGCGCGCTATTGCCCGGCTCGACAAGGCACGACCGGCGCACCAGTCGTGCGCAGCCCACCTCGTCTCAGACACTGACGGTACGGATCCTGGATGCCCGCTTGGAGCAGGGCATGACGCTGGAGGTTGTCGTTGGCAGCGTCGCCTGGCGCGACGCCCATTGACATCACCGGCGATTGATTGGACCGGCATGTCGGGATCGCGACGCCTGTCACATTCCCAACAAGGCTCCACAAGCCCGTTGTTGATTGCGATCGCGCGAAGGGCCTTCGCAACAGCTCTAACTCATTGACAGACGATGGAAATGCCGGCCGCCATGGCCGTGGCATGCGAGTTGCTAATATCCATTCCAAAGAGGCTTCTCACGATGTGGTGTCTTGAGAAGATTGTCTGGCCCATCAGGAGAATTGGACATGGATGCGGTGACTCAGCACGAGGGAAGTTCTGCCGGCAATGTCGTCGATGCCAGCGAGATCATGCAGGCAGTCGCCGAGCACAAAGGTTGCGGCACCACGGGCGGCAGCGGCAAGGCCAGTTGCGGCTCAGGGGCAGGCGAGAACGATCTGCCGCCTGAGATCTGGGAAAAGGTCAAGAACCATCCCTGTTACAGCGAGGAAGCGCACCACCATTATGCCCGCATGCATGTCGCGGTCGCGCCCGCCTGCAACATCCAGTGCAACTACTGCAACCGCAAATATGACTGCGCCAACGAGTCCCGCCCGGGCGTGGTCAGCGAGAAGCTGACGCCGGAGCAGGCCGCCAAGAAGGTGCTGGCCGTCGCCTCGACGATTCCGCAGATGACCGTGCTCGGGATCGCCGGCCCCGGCGATCCTTTGGCCAATCCCGGCAAGACGTTCAAGACCTTCGAGCTGATCTCGAAGACCGCGCCCGATATCAAGCTCTGCCTGTCGACCAACGGACTGGCGCTGCCGGAGCACGTCGACACCATCGCCAAGTTCAACGTCGACCACGTCACGATCACCATCAACATGGTCGATCCGGAAATCGGCGCGAAGATCTATCCGTGGATTTTCTACAAGCACAAGCGCATCACCGGCGTGGAAGCAGCGCAGATTCTCACCGACCATCAGCTCAGGGGTCTGGAGATGCTGACCGAGCGAGGCATTCTCTGCAAGGTCAACTCGGTAATGATCCCGGGCATCAACGACAAGCATCTGGTCGAAGTCAACAGGGCGGTGAAATCGCGCGGCGCCTTTCTGCACAACATCATGCCGCTGATCTCGGCGCCGGAGCACGGCACCGTGTTCGGGCTCACCGGCCAGCGCGGCCCCTCGGCGCAGGAGCTGAAGGCGCTGCAGGATAGCTGCGAAGGCGAAATGAACATGATGCGCCATTGCCGTCAGTGCCGCGCCGACGCGGTCGGACTGCTCGGCGAGGATCGCAGCGCGGAGTTCACCACCGAGAAGATCATGGCGATGGAAGTCGATTATGATCTCGACAGCCGCAAGGCCTATCAGGCCAAGGTCGAGGAAGAGCGCGTCGCCAAGGTCGTCGCCAAGCAGGAAGAACTGGCCGAACTCGCCGGTGAAGTGAGCGACGTCGAGTTGCTGGTCGCGGTCGCGACCAAGGGCTCGGGGCTGATCAACGAGCATTTCGGCCACGCCAAGGAGTTCCAGATCTACGAACTCTCGACCTCGGGCGCGAAGTTCGTCGGCCATCGCCGCGTCGACCTCTATTGCCAGGGCGGCTACGGCGAGGAAGAAAGCCTGCCAACCATTATCCGCGCCATCAACGACTGCCACGCGGTGTTCGTCGCCAAGATCGGCGGCTGCCCCAAGAGCGACCTCCTGGAGGCAGGCATCGAGCCGGTCGACCAGTTTGCGCACGAGTTCATCGAGAAGTCGGCGATCGCCTGGTTCAAAACCTATCTGGGCAAGGTCAAGCAGGGCGAGATCGAGCACGTGGTGCGTGGTGATGCGGAGATCCGCCAGGGCGCGCTGATCAGCGCGGCCTGACGTCGGAACAGGGAAAAGGTGGGAGACAATCAATGACCTTCAAGATCATCGCTTCACAATGCACGAGCTGCTCGGCGTGCGAGCCGGAGTGTCCCAACGTCGCGATAAGAGAGAAGAATGGAACTTTCGTGATCGACCCGAAGAAATGCACCGAGTGCATCGGGTATTTCGACGAGCCGCAGTGCGTCGCGGTTTGCCCGGTCGAAAATACCTGCGTGATCGATACTGCCTTTCCGCGGTATCAGGCCCCGGCATAGGAGGATCGCATGAGCTTTACCCTGACGCCGGCGGCGCAGAAGTTCATCCGCCTGATGTTGCGAGCGGACGGCGCGCCGCAGAGCGGATTCAGGCTTGCGCTCTCGCCGGGCGGTTGCTCCGGGCTTGCTGCTGAGATGGGTGTGGCTCCCGAGCCGCACCCCGGCGAATCGGTCGTCGAACAAAACGGTGTCAAACTGTTCCTGAATGCAGAGAGCCGTATTCTGCTGGAAGGCGTGACCGTCGACTTTGCCGATACGCCGGCGCAGACCGGGCTCGTGTTTCACGATCCGAAGCAGGTTTCCTGTTCGAGCCATTGATCCGATGGTCGTAACGTCAGCCATGAAGAGCTGCAGATGAAACGCGACGCGCTCGGCAATTCACGATCCACGACGGACGAGGCGCTGCTCGCGAACGCGCTGCTCGGCGGCGGGTTGCCGAGCGAGGCCGAGCTTCATCTGTGGGAGGCCGGATTGTCGTATCACCTCGATGCGGTTGCCGAGAAGCATCTCAGGGACGCCGAGGCTCTAGCGCCAGGCCACGCCGCAGTGCTGATCGGGCTATACCGCTTCTATTTCTACAAGGGGCGCCTCGTCGAGGCGCTCGAGATCGCAAAACGCTGTCTGACCAAGGCTGCGGAAGAGAACAATCTCGCCGCGGACTGGCGGAAGGTGACCGCGGGCGATGCCGCCTTTGGCCTGTACGAGAACATCCTGCCGAGGTTCTATCTGTTCACGCTGAAAGGCTACGCCTATCTGCAGATGCGGCTCGGCCATATCGAGGAGGGACGCTTGGCGGTGCTGAAACTGTTGGAGCTCGATCCCACCGACAAGATCGGCGCAAAAGTCCTGTTGGGCGTTCTCGAGCGAATAGGGCAGGACGATGATTGACGAGATCGACGAGGCGCGCGACTGGCTGGGCAACGACGTCGACTGCGCCGGCTGCGCGCATAACGCGTTGCTGTCGACAGGCGGCTGTCGCCGTCAGCGCGCCTGCGTCAACGACCGCTATGCGCGACGGATCGACCGCTTCTTCAACTGGAACCCGGCGCTCGCCGATGCCTACCTCCAGCATCCGCATTTCGAGGTGCGGGCGATCGCTGCGAAGTTCGCCAACATGTTTCTGCTCCCGCCATTGCTCGATGATCCCGAGGAGACGGTGCGCTGGAACGCGGCGCGGCGGCTGCCAAAGCGGCTCGTCCTGCGGCTGCGAACTGACCCGCATCGCGAGGTCAGGATTCGGATCGCAACCGTGCTCGACGTCGAGGATCTCACGCCCATGATGGCGGATCAGGACTACTACGTCCGTCTC
>NZ_JBAURI010000971.1:0-1581 GCF_049581145.1 Bradyrhizobium sp. | reverse complement strand
TCGGCGCGCGGCGTCGCGGCCAGCAGCGCGCGGGTATAAGGGTGGCGCGGCCGCGCCAGCACATCGGCGGTTTCGCCCTCTTCGAGCACGCGCCCGGCATGCAGCACGCTCATGGTGCGGCAGATCTTGGCCACCACGCCGAGGTCATGGGTCACGAACAGCACGGCTGAGCGATGGCGCTGCCTCAAACGCTCGACCAGCTGCAGCACCTGGCGCTGCACGGTGACATCGAGCGCCGTGGTCGGCTCGTCCGCGATCACGAGAGCGGGATCGCAGGCAAACGCCATCGCGATCAGCACGCGCTGCCGCATGCCGCCGGAGAGCTCGTGCGGATAGAGTCCGAGCGCGCGCCGCGGCTCGCGGATCGCGACCTCGGCGAGCAGTTCGCCCGCGCGCGCCAGCGCATCGCGCTTCGAGAGCGCAAGGTGATGGCGCAGCAGGATCGCGATTTGGGCGCCGATGCGCTTCACCGGATTGAGCGAGGTCATCGGATCCTGCGGGATCAGCGCAATGCGGCGGCCGAGCAGGCTGCGCCGCTCCGGCTCGCTCATGGCGAGGAGATCGCGGCCCTCGAACGTGATGTGGCCTGTGGTGATGGCGGCGTTGGCCGGCAACAGCCCGAGCACGGCGCGTCCCAGCATCGACTTGCCGGCGCCGGATTCGCCGACCAGTCCGCGCACCTCGCCGGGTTCGAGCGCGAG
The DNA here is from genome assembly GCF_049581145.1 of Bradyrhizobium sp. GTDB lineage: Bacteria > Pseudomonadota > Alphaproteobacteria > Rhizobiales > Xanthobacteraceae > Bradyrhizobium. The sequence goes on along the minus strand of NZ_JBAURI010000971.1, from coordinate 880 downwards.
GCTGACGCCGCGCAGCACGTTGGCCGAAGCGGCGCCCTTGCCGATCGCAACGTGCAGGTCCTGGATGGAAAGCGCTGCCGTCATCGTCGCTGCACCGGATCGAGCGCCATGCGCAGGCCATCGCCGAGCAGGTTGAAACCGATCACGCTTGATATGATGCAGCCGATCGGCAGCGCCATGATCCATGGCGCCTGATAGACGATCTGGCGACCTTCGGCGATCATGCCGCCCCAGGTCGGGGTGTCGCCGGCGACCGAAATGCCGACAAAGGACAGGATCACCTCGACCAGGATCGCGATGCCCATCTCGACCGATAGCAGGGTGACGGCCAGCGGGATCAGGTTGGGGAAGATCTCCAGCCGCAGGGTTGCGCCGCGGCTCATGCCGATCACGCGCGCGGCGGCGGCGTAATCGCGCTGCAGCTGCACCATGGTTTCGGCCCGCATGACGCGCGCGAACCGGGTCCAGTCGACGACCACGATCGCCGCGATCACCGAGGTCAGCCCGGCCCCGATCACCGCCGCCAGCACGATCGACAACAGCACCGGGGGAAACGCCATCCAGACATCGATCAGGCGCGAGATGATCTGATCGATGAAGCCGCCAAAACTGCCGGCGATCAGGCCGAGGGCAACGCCGATCAAGGCTGCCAGCGAGGCCGCGATCAGCGCAACGGCAACCGCGGTCCGCGCCGCATAGATCAATCGCGACAGCACGCAGCGGCCGAGGCTGTCGGTGCCGAGCCAATAGGCCGGGTCGCCGCCGCTGCTCCAGGCCGGCGGCAATTGTGCCGACAGCAGGTCCTGTTCGAGCGGATCGTGCGGCGCGATCAGCGGCGCAAACAGGGCGACGAGAGCAAGCAGGCCGACCAGCGCCGCGC
>NZ_JBAURI010000970.1:0-4898 GCF_049581145.1 Bradyrhizobium sp. | reverse complement strand
CTGGATGCGCATTCGCCCGCCGCAGCGCGCAGGCGCCTATGCGTGGCCGGCCGCGTTCGACAGCATGCCAGGATCGATGCCGATCTTGCGCAAGGCTCGCATATATTTTTCGTCGACGTCGTCGCCGAACACCAGGTCCGGATCGGCATCGCAATGCAGCCAGCCATTGTCCTGGATCTCGGCCTCGAGCTGACCGGCGCGCCAGCCGGCATAGCCGAGCGCCAGGATCGCATGCTTTGGCCCAGAGCCGTTCGCGATCGCCTTGAGGATATCGACGGTGGCGGTCAGGCAGATGCCGTCATCGATCTTCAGCGTCGCATTCTCGATGAAGAAATCGCTCGAATGCAGCACGAAGCCGCGCCCGGTGTCGACCGGTCCGCCGCGCAGCACCTTCAGGGTCTCGACATTTTCCGGCAGCTTGATCTGGTCGGCCTTCTTGATGATATTGAGCTGCACCAGAAGTTCCGGAAAATCGATGCTGCCGGCCGGACGATTGACCATGATACCCATGGCGCCATCGGCCGAATGGGCGCAGAGATAAATTACCGACCGCTCGAAGCGCGGATCACCCATCACCGGCATCGCGACCAGCAATTGTCCGTCGAGATAGCCGTGGCCGGACGCGTCGTCGCCAGCGCAGGAAGCTTTGCGGCTGATCTCGTCCCGTCTTTTGCCTTCAGGGTCCATCCGCAAAGGGCTCTCGTGTTGGATCACATCCTGATATTGGGTGGCCGTTCTGTCAATCAAGCTTCGGGGTTGACGCTCACAAGCAATTCAATGGTTCGCCCCGGTGCCAGCCTGTAAAGACGTCTCATGTTTGACATGGTTCCAATACGCGCCGCGCTCGGTCTCGCCGCAATTGTCATTGCATCCTCGCCTGTCGCTGGCGCCCACGGCCAGGATGCCTCGCCATGGCAGCGGGACGGCCATTCCGCGGTGCGACTTTTGGCGGGATCGCATAGCGGCTCGGTGCTGCTCGGCGGCATCGGCTTCCAGCTCGATCCCGGATGGAAGACCTATTGGCGCACGCCCGGCGATTCCGGCGTGCCGCCGCGGTTCGATTTTTCCAAGTCGGACAACATCGAAGCGGTGACGGTATTGTGGCCGGCGCCGACCAAGTTCGACGACGGCGCGGGCGGTATTTCGCTCGGCTATCACAACCAGATCGTGCTGCCGCTTCGAATCGTCGCCAAGAATCCGGAGAAACCCGTGACGCTTCGCGCCGCGATCAATTATGCGGTGTGCGAGAAGATCTGCATCCCTGTCGACGCCAATGTCGAACTGACGTTCAACAGCGTGGCAAGCACCGAGGACAGCGCGCTGTTTGCAGCGCTCGACACCGTTCCCAAACCCGCCAATGTCGGCGACCCCAATCCGCTCACCATCCGCGACGTCGAGCGCGAGGGCCGATCCGAGGTGCTGGTCGACGTGCTCACTCCGGACTCGCGGGAGGTGAACCTGTTCGTCGAAGGGCCGACGCCGGACTGGGGCCTGCCGGTGCCCAAGCTGCTGGCCCACGGGCCACCGGGCGTGAAGCGCTTCGCCTTTGCACTCGACGGCGTGCCGCCCGGCGTCAATCCGCAAGGCGCCGCGCTGAAGCTGACGCTGGTCGGCGGCGATCGAGCCTACGAGTTCAATATCAATCTGAATTGACCCGAAAGGGTCATTCCGGGCAACGACCGCATCGATCCAACCGAATCTTAACGGGCGGTTGATAGACCACGTCTTCGCCCTCGCCGCCTCGGCGGTATTCATCTGAAGGTTTCGCCGTGGCCGTCATGGACACTCCGCCCGCAACAGCCCTGTCGGCAGGCGTGACCGCGCGGCTCAAGTCGCTGCTGGCGGGCGGCTCGGACGAGGCCGCCGTGACCCGAAGGCTCGCCAGCACCATTTTCATCATCCGCGTGCTGAGCGCGGGGCTGGCCTATCTGTTGCTGATCCTGCTGGCCCGCTGGATGAGCGGATCGGACTACGGCATCTATGTCTATGCGTGGACCTGGGTGCTGCTGCTCGGCAGCATGATGGACTTCGGCCTCTCGTCGTCCGCGCAGAAGATCATCCCGGAATATCGCGCCCGCGGCGAGCACGCGCTGCTGCGCGGCTTTCTCTCCGGCGGCCGCTGGATGACGCTCGCGGCGTCGGTCGGGGTTTCCCTGCTGCTCGCCGGCCTCGTCAAGCTGATCGCCCCCTGGATCGAGGCGGGCGCGGTCGTTCCGCTCTATATTGGCTGCCTGACCCTGCCCGCCTTCGTGATCGCCAACACCCAGGACGGCATCGCGCGCGCGCATGACTGGATGCGGCTTGGACTGATGCCGCAATTCATCGTGCGGCAGGCATTGATCATCGCCCTCACCATGGGCGCCTTCGCGCTCGGTCTTCATCTCGACGCCACCACGGCCATGCTGGCGAGCGCGACTGCTGTGTGGATCGCGATGATCGGGCAGATGATTGCGCTGAACCGCAGGCTGGCCGGCCATATCGCGCCGGGGCCAAAGGCCTACGACGCCAGAGGATGGCTCGGCATCTCGCTGCCGATCATGCTGGTCGAAGGCTTCTACCTGCTATTGTCCTACACCGACGTGCTGGTGCTGCAGCAGTTTCGCTCCTCCGAAGAGGTCGGCGTCTATTTCGCGGTGGTCAAGACGCTGTCGCTGGTGTCCTTCATTCACTACGCGATGTCGGCGAGCACGGCGCATCGTTTCGCCGAGTATCACGCGCTGGGCGACGAGGAACGCCTGTCGGCCTATGTCAGGCACGCCATCAACTGGACGTTCTGGCCGTCGCTTGCCGCCACGATCGCGCTCTTGGCGCTCGGCAAGCCGCTGCTATGGCTGTTCGGCGCACGGTTCGTCGCTGGCTACGACATCATGTTCATGGCTGCGATCGGGCTCGTGGTGCGCGCGGCGATCGGCCCGGTCGAGCGGTTGTTGAACATGCTCGGCCATCAGCATATCTGCGCGCTCGCCTACGCGCTCGCGTTCGTCATGAACGTGGCGCTGTGCCTGGCGCTGGTGCCGCGCTTCGGCGGCCATGGTGCCGCGGCCGCGACCTCGCTGTCGCTGGTCTTCGAGACCGTGCTGCTGTTCTGGATCGTCCGCCGCAGGCTCGGCCTCCACGTGCTGGCATTCGGCAAGGCTGCTCCGCGCGGCCTATAGCGGGCCGCCCAATCCTGCTTCCTTGAGCCGCAGCGCAAGAAAGGCCGTCAAGACCGGGTCGATGACGCCGCCGACATAGACTTCCGGATAGAGCACGCTTCGTCTTGCCAGGATCAGCAGCACGCCGATCCGGTAGGCGAACCACAAATGCGGATCGGTGAGCGCCCGCAGCTTGTGCCGGTCGTGGTCCAGAGGCTGATGATTGGCGGCCTTCCTGACTTCGATCGCCAGGAGATTGTCGGGAACCTCGCGCTGATGCACGACGATGTCGGGAAAAATCGATTTTCCGAGCGTGTCGTCGGTCGAAACGATGGTTGCCTTCGGCAGCCGCAAGGTGCGCTCGCCGAGACGATTGAAGTCGCAGTCGACGTCGAAGCCTGCGAACTGCCGTTCGATATATACGGCGAGCCGATGCGTCAGCGCGCGCTCGCCGAGATCCTTCTCGAACAGAAACGTCTCGCACGCAAAGAATGCATCGAGCGCGTCGACGAGTGTACTCAGCTCGGACTGCATGGTCCCCACCAACGCCGCCGTCATTTGCGAGAACCGGCGAGAACCGGCAGGATCAAGTCGCGCCGCCGGCGCGCGCACGTTGGCTTGCAATCACGCCCCGTCGTTCGCGGCATTCCGCCGGCGCCTCGTCGGCAGCCGGCGGCACTCTCCTACATCTGCACTTCGATCAGCCGCGGCCCTGGTGCTGCGATGGCTTCTGCAAGCGCCTTGTTGAACTCGTCGGCGGTGGTGACCGCGCGGCCCTCGACCCCCATGCCCCTGGCGAGCCCGACGAAGTCGATGGTCGGCCGGTCGAGCTTCAGCATGTCCAGCGCGCGCTTGCCGGGCTCGCCGGCGCCGACGCCGTCGAACTCGCCGCGCAGGATCTGGTAGATGCGGTTGGCGAACACGATGGTCACGACGTTGAGGCCCTCACGCGCCTGGGTCCACAGGGACTGGAAGGTGTACATCGCGCTGCCGTCGCCGACCATGCAGATTACCTTGCGGTCCGGGCAGGCGACCGCGGCCCCGGTCGCGACCGGTGTCGAAAATCCGATCGAGCCGCCCATGTTTTGCAGCCAGTCATGCGGGGCGGAAGCCGCCGTCGGCGGAAAGAAGCCGCGCCCGGTGGTGATGGATTCGTCGACGATGATGGCGTTTTCAGGGATCGCACAGGCAATGGCCTGCGCGATCGAGGCGTGGTTCAGCGCGCCGGTCGGCTTGTTGAGCTCGGCGAGCTTCTGCGGCTTCACGTCGGCCGGCTTGGCGCCGAGCGCATCCGCCAGCGCTTCCAGCGCCGCGACCGAATTTTCGCCCCAGGCGGTCATGCGGTGCACCTCGCAGCCTTCGGGCTTCAGAATGCTGGGCTTGTTCGGATAGGCGAAGAACGCGACCGGATCGTTGGCTTCGACCAGCACGATATGTTTGAAATCCTTGAGGATCGGCAGCGCCGATTCGATCACGTAAGGAATGCGGTCGATCGAGAACCGGCCGCGGCCCCGCGCCATCCGCGGATGATAAGTCTGGCCCATCACCCGGCAGCCGGTCTTGCCCGCGATCTGCTGCGCCAGCGCCAGGCCCTGCTCGGTCAGTCCGCTCCCGGTGACCAGCAGCAGGGTCTCGGCGCCGTTGCCGTGCAGCACCTTGGCAGCCTGTTCCACCGCCGGCGCGGAGAAGCCAGCCTGCTGGGCTTGCGCCGGCGCCTGCGCGATCCCGTCGGCCTCGTTCCACGCGGTATCCGCGGGCAGGATC
>NZ_JBAURI010000969.1:0-6405 GCF_049581145.1 Bradyrhizobium sp. | reverse complement strand
CCCGATGATGAAGAGATCATAGGCGTCGGTGAAAAAGCCCATTCCCGAGATGAACATGATCTTCCAGTGCTGCCGTGTGATCTTGGACTCGTCCATCCGCAGCAGCATGTCCGCGTGATTGATTGAGGCATCCGACATGGGTTTCGTCCTCGCCCTGTGTGATGCTTGGAGAACTTGCCCGGCGTCATTTTGTTCAACGCGCCATTCGTTCAACACGCCATGTCGACGCAGGCTGGCGCCTGGATTAGGCATGTCATAAAACTTTCATCTCCGTGGATGGATCGAATTGCATGGATGGTCTATGAAACGATGCCGGGGCGATGAATGCCGGGTAGGGTTTCGCCGAGCAGTTGCTGAACAATTTGGTATTGGCTGCACCGGTCGTACAGGGCCTGTTGCCGTCACAATGATCTACCGACTCCCCCGAGCGGCGGCAGGGTTCAGCGCTGTTGTCGGCGGCGGCGCCAACGATCATCGGCTGTTTGGCATCCGCAACGGCGCGCGCTATGCTGCGCTTGAACAGCGCGCTGGTGCGAGAGCATTCAACGCGAGCCCCGAGGCCGCCGATTCCGCCCCCGGTGCGGAAACCGGGGTCTGAGACAGGAGCGCGCATGGACCAGAAGGTCGCGGCCACCGAGCAGCCGCGCTACATCAAGCTCAATGCGTGCGACAATGTGGCGATCGTCGTCAACGATTTCGGCCTGCCCGCCGGCTCGCGCTTTGCCTGCGGGCTGACGCTCGCAGCGTTCGTGCCACAGGGCCACAAGACCGCGCTGGTCGACATCGCGGAGGGCGCGCCGATCCTGCGCTATGGCGAGATCATCGGCCATGCGGCTTCGCGCATCGGCGCCGGCGAGTGGGTCGACGAAGCCCGCATCCGGATGCCGGACGCGCCATCGCTGGACGCGCTGGAGATCGCGACCGCCGTGCCGCCGCAGTTGCCGCCGCTCGAAGGTTACACGTTCGAGGGTTTTCGCAATCCCGACGGCTCGGTCGGCACCAGAAACATCCTCGGCATCAGCACCTCCGTGCAATGCGTCGCCGGCACGCTGGACTATGCGCTCAAGCGCATCCGCGCCGAGCTTCTGCCCAGATATCCCAATGTCGACGATGTCGTGGCCCTGACCCATGCGTATGGCTGTGGCGTCGCGATCACGGCGCCGGAGGCGATCGTGCCGATCCGCACCTTGCAAAATCTGGCGCTCAATCCGAATTTCGGCGGTGAGGTCATGGTGGTCGGCCTCGGCTGCGAAAAACTCAGTCCCGATCGTTTGCTGCCCGAAGGGGTCAGCGAGGGTATCGTGCGCATGCAGGACGAAGCGTTCGAGGGATTTGGCGCGATCGTCGATGCGATCGTCGCGATGGCCGACGCCAGGCTTGCGGTTCTCGACCGGCGCCGCCGCGAGACCTGTCCGGCCGGCGATCTCGTGATCGGCCTGCAATGCGGCGGCAGCGACGCGTTTTCCGGCGTCACCGCCAATCCCGCGGTCGGTTTTGCCGCCGATCTCTTGGTGCGTGCGGGCGCGACCGTGATGTTCTCCGAGGTGACCGAAGTGCGCGATGCGATTCAGCTTCTGACCCGCCGGGCGGTCAATGAGGATGTCGGCCGTGCGCTGGTGCGCGAAATGGCCTGGTATGACGCCTATCTCGCCCGCGGCGGCGCCGACCGCAGCGCCAACACCACGCCGGGCAACAAGAAGGGCGGGCTCGCCAATATCGTCGAGAAGTCGCTCGGCTCGATCGTGAAGTCGGGCTCGAGCCCGATCGCCGGCGTGCTGGCGCCGGGCGAGAAGGCGCGGAGCAAGGGCATGCTGTTCGCGGCGACGCCGGCGTCCGATTTCATCTGCGGCACGCTGCAGCTTGCCTCCGGCATGACGCTGCAGGTGTTCACCACCGGCCGCGGCACACCTTATGGTCTCGCGGCCGCACCCGTGATCAAGGTCGCGACCCGCAGCGAGCTGGCGCGGCGCTGGAAGGACCTGATCGATTTCGACGCGGGCCGGATCGCGACCGGCGACATGACGATCGAAGAGGCCGGCTGGGACCTGTTCCGGCTGATCCTGGATGTGGCCAGCGGCCGCACCAAACCCTGGTCGGACCGCTGGGGGTTGTTCAACGCGCTGACGCTGTTCAATCCGGCGCCGGTGACGTGACCCGGCCGCGATAGGCGGGATCGCCGATGCGGTTCAAGCCGAACTCATCGCTCCCGCCGCCCAGCTCCGCAAGCAGCGGTTCGAGCAGCGCACCGTAGGCGTGGCGCCGTCCGACTGAACTGGCGTAGATCGGCCTGCGAACCTGCGCGGCGCTCGAGGTGCGGACAACGCGCTCGGTGCGATGGAAGTCGAGACAACGCGCGTCCCAGGGCAAACCGCAATGCGCAAGGATGCGACGCGCCGCGGCTTCGAGGTCGGCGACCGTCTCCTCATAGCAGACGTCGAGGATGCGTCCTGACGGCAGCACGCGGTGCCAGTGGCGCATCAGCGCCGCGTAGCTGCGATGATAGCGCCCGAGTTCGGCGAGGTCATAGCTGTAAGAATGGCCTTCGGTGAAAAGCTTGGAAAAGCAGGAGATGCAGGTGTCCACGGGATCGCGGACGATGTGAATGATCGTTGCATTGGGAAGCGCAAGATGGATGAGGCCGGCGAAGACGAAGTTCGTCGGCATCTTGTCGGTGATATGGGATGCGGTCGGCGCCAATTGCCGCATCTCGGCAAGATAATGAAGGCCGAGCTCGCGAAACTGCTCGTCCGTCATCTGCAAGGCAATTTCGGGATAGTTTTGCGCCCCATGCATGCTCGATCGGATTTCGGAAAGGGCGCGTTCGAACAGCGTGAGCTCGCCGGCGCCAAATACCATCGGATGGCTTGCCAGAATCTGTTCGATCAGAGTCGTTCCGGAGCGCGGCATTCCTACGATGAAGATCGGCTGGGCGGAAGCCGCGCCGCTGCCGCGCCGGAAGCGGATGAATTCGGACGAGAAGACCTGCTGCGCGCAATCCATCTGGCCCAGCACAAAAGTCTCGTTGTAGTCGATGCGCGAGCGCTTCAGCCTGTTGCCGGCCAGCAATCGCCGGAATTCGTCCTGCTTCCGGTCCACGTCGCCGAGAGCCTTGGCGAGCGCGAAATTCAGGTCGATCTGCTTTCCGATATCAAGTGATGCCTCGTCGTCCGCCAAAGTCTCGAGCGCCGCAAGATGAGGATCCCCGGCGGAATATTTTCTCACATCCCCCAATTGACGATAATACTCCGGCGCGTGCGGAGCCAGCGCGATCGCCCGCTCGGCGGCCGCGCCGGCTTCGTTCAGTCGCCCGAGCTCGGTGAGAGCCACGCTGAGATTGTGGTGGGCGGCGGCGAAATTCGGCTTCAGTTCGATGGCTCGCCGGCTGAGTGCCTCCGCCTCCTCGGGTCTGCCCAACCTGTGGTGGATGCTGGCAAGAAGCGAGTGGGCGTCGGCGCTCATTGGCTTGAGCGCGAGCGCGCGCCGGATCACGGCCTCGGCCTCGTGATATCTGCCGAGTTCAACGAGCACACTTCCTAGATGACAGAGGGCGGTCGGGCTCTCCGGATTGAGCTCGACCGCGCGTCGGACCGCCGCCTCCGCCTCGGAGAGCCGGCCAAGGTCGGTCAGGACGGCTCCGAGATTGCAATAGGCGTCGGCATGACTCGGCTTGAGCAGGATGGCGCGCCGCAGGGTCTTTTCCGCTTCGTGGATCCGGTTCAATTTGTGCAGCAAACTGCCCAGGCCGTTGACCGCATCGGCACAATCATGATCCCGCGCCAGGGCCTTCTCGTAGTCCGCACGGGCGTCGTCGTATCGACCGAGCTCCTGCAGCAGATTGCCGCGATTGGTCAGCGTCGGTACCAGGTCGGGGCTCAAGGCCAGCGCCTTGCCGTAACTCGACAGCGCCTCGTCGGACCTCCCGAGTTCAGCCAGCACGACGCCGCGGTTGTTGAGCGCCGCGATCGAGGTGGGGTCCAGCGCGAGCGCCTGGTCATACTTCGCCAGCGCTTCGTCGAATCGATTCATCTCCTTCAACATCGCGCCGTAATTATTCAACGCCGCGACGAGGTTCGGATTCAGCGCGACCGCGGCTTCATAGGAGGCCAATGCCTCCTCGGTCCGGCCCAGCCGTTTCAGCGCATTGCCGCGGTGGTTGAAGGCGTCGGCATAGTTGGGCTTCACTTGCAGCGCGCGGTCATAGCATGCGAGCGCGTCATCGGGGCGATTGCGGATCTCGAGCAGGCTGCCACGGCCGTTCAGCGCCTCCGCATAGTCGGAATTCAGCGCCAGGGCTTGCTCGTAGCTCGCGAGCGCCTCGTCGGTCCGGTTCAGCGCTTTCAGGACATTGCCGCGATTATTGCAGCCTTCGGCGCTGCGCGGGTTGAGCGCGAGGGCGCTGTCGTAGCATGCGAGAGCCTGCTCCAGCTTGCCCAGACGCTCCAGCGACAAGCCAAGGTTGTAAAACCAGGCCGGCTGATTTCGATCCAGCTTGATGGCGCGGCCAATCCATTCTGCCGCGACTTCATAACTTCCGCGCTGATAGGCGATTGCGCCGATCAACTGAATTGCGTCGCGATGATCCGGCTCGATCGCCAGAATCTTCCGGTAATAAGTCTCGGCCTCGGCGAGATTTCCAGCCCTGTGGCGTTCGACGGCAGTTGCCAGCATGCCGGCAATGTCCGGATCAACAGTTCGATGTTCCGTTTTGGCGTTGGCGCGGCGTCGACGACGATTCATCCTGGCATGCTGAACGTTCGCGGAAGCGGTTGCATCTGCAGCCATTTGCTGATTCCGCGAATCGCGAGGTTCAATCATGAAACTAATGACGCCGCTGCGGTATGCGAGTTAAACTTTGTACAGGTGCGCCACTCGGAAACAAAGAGAAACAAATAGCCGCGATGACGGCAACCGGCGCTTGTATTGGTCAATCTTGCTGCCCGAAAACCAACGACAAGCTTCGCCGGAGCGTCGTTCGTCCGCGGCGTGGCCGTGCCGGCCACCTGCGCTATTGATGAGGCCCGTCACCGATGCCTCGAACGGCGCACTTGCGGTGCGGCACCTGGCCTCAGCTACTCCGGCGTGACATGCATCGCCTTCAGCGTCTGATTCCATTTCTCCACTTCCACCTTGAGAAACGCCCTCAACCCTTCTGGCGTGGCCAGATCGTCCGAAACGACGGTGATCGCGAGCTTCGCCAGTTGTTGCGACAAAGCCGGATCATGCAGAGCTTGCCGCAAAGCGAAGGCGAGCCTGGAGACAGCGTTCCGCGGCATTCCTCGGGGACCAAGCAGGGCGACCCAGACGCTTGTCTCGAGATGGGGAAGTCCTGCCTCGTCGCATGTCGGCAAGGATGGCAGCTGACGCAGCCTTTCACGGGCGGTCACGCAATAGGCGTTGATGTTTCCGGCCTTGATCTGCTCGGCCGTATTGGCGATCTGGTCACACATGAGGTCGACGTGGCCTGCCAGCAGATCGTTCAGCGCAGGATTCATTCCGCGATAGGAGACGGCGGTCATCGACGCACCGATGGCCCGCTCAAGCATCAGGTTGCAGAGATAGGATGCGCTGCCCCGTCCCGCATCGGCGAGATTGATGGTCTGTTGGTTCGCCTTGATGTAGGCGATGAGCTCATGCAAATCCCTGGCAGTGACTGCCTTCTTGGCGACGATGGCTTGCGGTGTTTCGGCCACCAGGCCGATCGGATCGAAGTCCCCGAGAGGATCATAGGTGCGGCTCTTGTAGAGCAGGGGCGCCGCCGCAAACGTGATGTTGTGCATCAGAAGCGTGTAGCCGTCCGGCGCGGCCTGGGCGACGCGGCTTGTACCAATCGTACCGCTCGCGCCCGCCACATTCTCGACCATGATCTGCTGCCCAAGTTGCCTGCTCATCAGGTTTCCGATCCAGCGCGCGAGCAGGTCCGAAGGGCCTCCAGGAGCGTTTGGTACGACGATGGTCACGACATGGGAAGGATAGTCCTCGGCGATTGCAGGGCATGATGCGATCAGAGCGAGAAGACCGAGCAGACCGAGCAGAACATCGAGCCAGCGCATGGCAATCACGATGCCCTCCTGAGGGCCGCGCCCTCCATCCTCATTCGCTCCCGGCAGCATCCGATCGCGGGCATCGGCCGCCGCGGCGCGCGCGGGTCGGCATCCTCGCCGGAGCCGCGCCATCGGCAAGTATGATTCGCGCCGCCTCATCGGCTCTCCTACGCGACTGGTGCGACATCGTAGCCGATCCGATCGACCATCTGGAAGTCGTCAGATTCGGCAATGTTGCTTGGGGTCAACGGCCGCCACCGCCTGCAGGTTGATGGCGCAGCCGGTCTATCCCCGGCTCCGGAAATACCCCGTGCGTTCCGGCACTTACGCTTCGTGCCTTGTGTGCAGGTTTTTGGACGCCGGC
>NZ_JBAURI010000968.1:0-2875 GCF_049581145.1 Bradyrhizobium sp. | reverse complement strand
GCCGTTCCGTCGAGGAATTGAACCTTGCCATTCCAGATCATTGTTTGATGCAGCACATGGCCGATCTTTCTCGTGAAAATCCAACGAACATCATCCGCGGCATCGGCGTGCGCCAGGTCCGGCTGGCCTGCGGACTGGTGCTGTTCAGCTACCTGATCAGCCACTTCCTCAACCATGCGCTGGGCAACATCTCGCTGGATGCGCTGGCTGCGGGCGTTCGCTACCATGTGCTGTTCTGGCATTTCCTGCCGGTCGCGATCGTCTTCTACACGGCGGCGCTGCTGCACGGCGGCCTTGGCATCTGGGCGCTCTACCAGCGCCGGCAATTCAGCCGGATCGCGATCGAGCCGCTGCAGCTTGCGCTGGGCTTGAGCATCCCCGTGCTCGTGGTCGCGCATGTCGTCGGCGCGCGGCTTGGCCAGAGCCTGTTCGGGCAGGAGAAGCTCTACCCGCAGGAGATCTATTCCTTCTGGGTCGCGCACCCCGCCAAAATGTGGCAGATGTTCGCGGTGCTGCTGATCGCCTGGACGCATGGCTGCATCGGCCTGCACTTCTGGCTCCGGATGAAGGCGTTCTATGCACGGACCGCGCCCTTTCTGCTCGCTGCCGCGATCCTGATCCCGACGCTGGCGCTGCTTGGCCTCTATCAGGCCGGGCGGAGCGTGATCGCCGACAGCGAGAATCCGCAATGGCGCGCCGCCAATCTGTCGGAGCACCAGATGGGGACCAAGGCCGAGCAGGACACGCTCGGCGACATCGTCGATGATTTCCTGACCTTCTATCTCGGCCTGATCGGAATCGTCGTGCTGGCGCGCGGCGCGCGCGTGCTGCTCGAGCGCCGGCGCGGCATGGTCAACCTGTCCTATGGCAATGGCCGTACCGTCCGGATTCCTAAGGGCTTGAGTGTGCTCGAGGCCAGCCTGCGCGCCAATGTCCCGCATGCCTCGGTCTGCGGCGGCCGCGCGCGCTGCTCGACCTGCCGGATTCGCGTGATCGGCGATTGCAGCGGATTGCCCGAGCCGTCGCCGCGCGAGGCCTTCGTGCTGGCTCGGGTCGGCACCAGCGATCCGTCGATCCGGCTGGCCTGCCAGTTGCGGCCGACCGCCGACCTGTCGTTCTTCCAGCTCTTCATCCCGAGCGCCGTATCGGCCGACACCCATGCTTCGCACCCGGCTCGCATCGGCGAGGAGCGCCATCTCGTCAGCCTGTTTGTCGACATGCGCGGCTCGACCCGGCTCGCGGAAAAACTGTTGCCGTTCGACACCGTGTTCGTGGTCAATCGCTTCCTGGCCGCGGTGTCGCAGGCGGTGGTCGATTGCGGCGGCCGGCCCAATCAATTCATCGGCGACGGCATGCTGGCGCTGTTCGGGCTTGCCGCAGGCGCGCAGACGGCGAGCCGCCAGGCGCTGCGGGCGGCGGCCCTGATCGCGGCCAATATCGCGGAATTGAACCAATTCCTCAGTCACGATCTGAAGGAGCCGATCCGCTTCGGCATCGGCATTCACGGCGGCGAGGTCATCGTCGGCGACATCGGCTATCGCGACCACATGGTGTTCACCGCGCTCGGCGACGCCGTCAACGTCGCTGCGCGGCTGCAGGACATGACCAAGGCGCTTCGTTGCGAAGCCCTGGTCTCGGACGAGGTCCGGCTGTCCGCCGGACTCTCGGAGGGCGACCTGCCGCGGCAGGAGGTCGTGATCCGCGGCCGCGACGAGCCGATGGTGGTCCGGTTCGTCGCGGAAACCAAGCTGTTGGCTGCGCTGCTCGATGCGGAGGAGACCGTTGCGGCTCAGCCGCTCGCGCCCGCCGCGGCCATGCCGGGAGTATGATCTCGTTCACAACCCGGCATTCATTCACAGAATTTTTGGGCCTCGGCCGATTCTGTTGCACTGCACACTGCGCGAGAGATCAGCGGGCGCGCCGGTCAAATCATCGCGAAGCCGGCAAAAATCTTGGCTGCGCCCGTATATCGATCATTTCGGCAGCAATCCCGGCCGTTGTTTGAGCTACCACGTCCGCCGCAACCGTCGTATCCTGTTTGACCGGACGTTGCCGGTTTGCGGGGACCGGTGGTTCGTTTTGTTGTTTCGTCCCGCGGAGACGACGGATGGCTAAAGGTACGGTCAAGTGGTTCAACCCGACCAAGGGTTACGGGTTCATCCAGCCTTCATCGGGCGGCAAGGACGTGTTCGTGCATATTTCCGCGGTACAGAAAGCGGGTCTTTCCAGCCTTAACGAAGGGCAGACGATCGAATACGACGAGATCGCAAATCGCGGCAAGACTTCGGCCGAGAACCTCAAGGTTTAGCGCGAGGCAGGGCGCCCACCCGAATACATTCCCGAGGTTACTGGTCCGCAGGAGCGCACACCGCTCTTGCGTATGCATAGGCATTTTCGTGCCAAGCCGGTTGCGTGGTAAAATACCGGAATCAAAGGCACGCCATGACCTGCGATGCGCCGACCCCTCCGCCATTCTCGGCGGCCTATACGCCGGACGATCGCGTCATGGCGGCGGGCCTACTCGCGACCGCGCGCCTGAACGATGAGCAGGAGCAGCGCATCGACCGCACCGCCACGCGGCTGATCGAGGCCATCAGGGCCAACGACGATCGGCTCGGCGGCGTCGAGGAATTGCTGCGCGAGTTCGCGCTGACCACCAGGGAAGGCCTGGCGCTGATGGTGCTCGCCGAGGCGCTGTTGCGGGTGCCGGATGCGCGCACCGCCGACCAGTTCATCGAGGACCGGCTCGGCGAAGGCGATTTTCTCCACCACGAGACCAGATCCAGCGCCTTCCTGGTCAATGCCTCGGCCTGGGCGCTCGGGATGTCGGCGCGCGTCATCCAGCCCGGCGAAACCCCGCAAGGCACCATCGGCC
>NZ_JBAURI010000967.1:0-16126 GCF_049581145.1 Bradyrhizobium sp. | reverse complement strand
CGCTTCGACAGCGCGCGCGTCGCAGCCGCGGTCGACGCGCTGGCCGAACAACATGCCGGCCGCGAGGACCTGTTCCGCGCCAGCGTGGTGCAGCTCCTGAAGGCCGAACTGGTCGCGGCGCGCGCCGATGCGCAGACCATCCTGCTGAAGGACCGCCACGGCCGGCGTTGCGCCGAACGGCTCTGCTTCGTGCAGGACGAAATCATCCGCATCCTGTTTTCGGCCGCGACACGGCATCTGTACTGCTCGCCGGTCCCCTCCGGCGCCGAGCGCATGGCCGTGGTCGCCACTGGCGGCTACGGCCGTGGGCTGATGGCGCCGGAGTCCGACATCGATCTGTTGTTCATCCTGCCCTACAAGCAGACCGCCTGGGGCGAGCAGGTCGCCGAAGCCATCCTGTATTGTCTGTGGGACATGGGGTTGAAGGTTGGCCATGCCACCCGCTCGGTCGATGAATCGATCCGGCAGGCGCTCGGCGACATGACGATCCGCACCGCGATCCTGGAAACGCGGTTTCTGACCGGTGACCGACCGCTCTACGACGAACTGCTCGAACGGTTCGATCGCGAGGTCGTCCAGGGTACCGCGGCCGAGTTCGTCACCGCCAAGCTGGCCGAACGAGAGGAGCGGCACCGCCGCGCCGGGCAATCGCGCTATCTGGTCGAGCCCAACGTCAAGGACGGCAAGGGCGGGCTGCGCGACCTGCACACGCTGTTCTGGATCGCGAAATATGTCTATCGCGTGCGCAAGACCGACGAATTGCTCGAGCGCGGCGTGTTCGACGCGCAGGAATATCGCATCTTCCGCCGCTGCGCCGATTTCCTCTGGTCGGTGCGCTGCAATCTGCATTTCGTCGCCGGCCGCGCCGAGGAGCGGCTGTCGTTCGACCTGCAGCGCGATATCGCGATCCGGCTCGGCTACACCTCGCATCCCGGCATGCAGGATGTCGAACGCTTCATGAAACACTACTTCCTGGTCGCCAAGGATGTCGGCGATCTCACCGCGATCCTGTGCGCCAAACTTGAAGATCAGCAGGCCAAGCCGGCGCCGGTCTTGAGCCGCGTGATGGCACGGTTGCGGCCGAACATGGTGCGGCGGCGGGTGCCCGACAGCGACGATTTCATCGTCGACAACAACCGCATCAACCTCGCGGCTCCCGACGTCTTCCAGCACGATCCGGTCAACATGATCCGGATCTTCCGCCTGGCGCAGAAGAACAACCTCGCCTTCCACCCCGACGCGATGCGCACGGTGACGCGTTCGCTGCGGCTCATCGACACCAATCTGCGCGACGATCCGGTAGCCAACCGGCTGTTCATGGAAATCCTGACGTCGAACGATGCCGAAGTGGTGCTGCGGCGGATGAACGAGACCGGCGTGCTCGGCCATTTCATCCGCCCCTTCGGCAAGATCGTGTCGATGATGCAATTCAACATGTATCATCACTACACGGTGGACGAGCATTTGCTCCGCTGTGTCGGCTTCCTGCAGGAGATCGAACGCGGCGGCAATGAGGAGTTCACGGTCGCAAGCGACCTGATGCGAAAGATCCGTCCAGAGCACCGGCCGGTGATCTACATTACGACGCTGCTGCACGACATCGCCAAGGGCCGTCCGGAAGATCACTCGATCGCCGGAGCCAAGGTGGCGCGGCGGCTGTGCCCGCGGCTGGGCTTTTCCGCCGCCGACACCGAGCTGGTGGCCTGGCTGATCGAACAGCATCTGACGATGTCGACGATCGCGCAATCCCGCGACCTGACCGATCGCAGGACGATCGAGACCTTCGCCAGTATCGTGCAGTCGGTCGAGCAGATGAAGCTGCTGACGATCCTGACCACCGCCGATATCCGCGGCGTCGGCCCCGGAGTATGGAACGGCTGGAAGGCGCAACTGTTGCGCACACTCTATTATGAGACCGAGCCGGTACTGACCGGCGGCTTCTCGGAAGTCAACCGCGCCCGTCGTCTGGCCGCGGCGCAAGGAGAATTCCGCGCCACCTTCACCGAATGGCCGGAAGCGGAGCTCGAGGCCTATATCGGGCGGCACTATCCGGCGTACTGGCTCAAGGTCGAGCTGCCGCGCAAGATCCGCCACGCCCGTTTCATGCGCGCAAGCGAGCAGGCCGGCCACAAGCTCGCGATCAATGTCGGCTTCGACGAGGCGCGCGGCGTGACCGAGCTGACGATCCTCGCCATCGACCATCCCTGGCTGTTGTCGATCATCGCCGGCGCCTGCGCCTCGGCCGGCGCCAACATCGTCGACGCGCAGATCTACACCACGACCGATGGCCGCGCGCTCGACACCATCGCGATCTCCCGCGAATATGACCGCGACGAGGACGAGGCACGCCGGGCGACCCGGATCGGCGAGATGATCGAGGACGTCCTGGAAGGCAAGCTGCGGATGCCGGAAGCGGTAGCGCGCCGCGCCGCCGTGCGCTCGAAAGTTCGCCCCTTCGTGGTCGAACCGGAGGTGACCATCAATAATCAATGGTCGGAGCTCTACACCGTGATCGAGGTCTCGGGACTGGACCGGCCCGGCCTGTTGTATCAATTGACCACCGCACTCTCGAAACTCAACCTCAACATCGCGTCCGCCCATGTCGCGACCTTCGGCGAGCGAGCGCGCGACGTGTTCTACGTCACCGACCTGTTGGGCGCGCAACTCCTGGCCCCGACCCGCCAGGCCGCGGTCAAGAGCGCGCTGCTTCACCTGCTCGCCGGCAACGAGACGATCGCGCAGCCGGCGGCTTAGGCAGCCGGCCGGAAGCCGCAGCCATTCTCTCAGCCCGTCACTCCCGGGCGCACCACCGGGTCGCGCGAATGCGTGCCGGGTGACAGGTCCTCGCGCGAACCCGGAAATCTCGAGATGGAGCGCCCGCTCACACTGCGGCGCCCTCATGCGCGAGCAGCCAGCGCTTGCGCGCGAGCCCGCCGCCATATTTGACCAGCGAGCCGTCGGCGCCGATCAGGCGATGACAGGGCAGCACCACGCTGATCGGGTTGGAGCCATTGGCGTGGCCGACCGCGCGGGCGGCGCTGGCACAATCGAGCCGCGCCGCGAAGGCGCCGTAGCTCACGGTGGCGCCAGGCGGAATCGTCGCCAGCGCGGTCCAGACCTTGCGCTGGAACGGCGTACCCGCGACGCGCCAGGAAATCGTGCCGAGAGAGGCAAGGTCGCCATCAAAATAGTCCGACAGTGCCGCCCTGATGGCGTGCGGCGCGCGAGCGTCGTTCAGCGCGACCGCACCGTAATGCAGCCGCAGCAACTCCTTCATGCGCGGCGCATGATCCTCCCAGTCCAACGCGCGCAGCAGGCCGTCGGCATCGGTGACGATCAGCGCCATGCCGATCGGGGTGGCCAAACGGTCGAGCGCGAACGTCTCAGGTGGCTTTGTCGCGGACCGAATGATCCTGGTCGTCATCGTCATGTGTCCGGTGGAAGCGGGGAACCTCCGTAGTTTGCACAAGAGGCTGCGCTGGCGTCCACCCGAAAGCCGGGACCGGCAGAGAGCATTCGTCCTGCCGGGTCTGGCCCGAGCCGTTCACCATTTCGTCCCGCCTCGCCTTGCATTGCGGGATGGCATCCGCCACACTCCCGCATAGCGATGGCGTCCGCCCGGTCCATTTTGCGGCCACCGGCGTCAAGACCATCGGCATAATCATCGACACGAGGGAACGCATCGACATGAGGAACGGTTTTTTTCATTTGGCCATCGGGTCCGCGCTCGCGATCGCCCTGTCGGCGACATCGGCCCACGCGCAGAAGAAATACGATACCGGCGCCACCGATACCGAGATCAAGATCGGCCAGACCGTGCCGTTCTCGGGGCCGGCATCGGCCTACGCCTCCATCGGCAAGACCCAGGCCGCTTACTTCAAGATGATCAATGATCAGGGCGGCATCAACGGCCGCAAGATCAACCTGATCCAGTATGACGACGCCTATAGCCCGCCGAAGGCGGTCGAGCAGGTGCGCAAACTGGTCGAGGACGACGAGGTGCTGCTCACCTTCCAGATCATCGGCACGCCGTCGAACGCGGCCGTGCAGAAATACCTCAATGCCAAGAAGGTGCCGCAACTATTCGCCGCGACCGGCGCCTCGAAATTCACCGACCCGAAGAATTTTCCGTGGACGATGGGATACAACCCGAACTACTTCGTCGAGGGCCGCATCTACGGCCAATATATATTGAAAGAGTATCCGAACGCCAAGGTCGGCGTGCTCTACCAGAATGACGATCTCGGCAAGGACTATCTGAATGGGCTGAAGGCCGGGCTCGGCGACAAGGCCGCGAGCATGATCGTGGCGGAGGCGTCCTACGAGGTCTCGGATCCGACCATCGACTCGCAGATCCTGAAATTGAAATCGGCCGGCGCCGACCTGTTGTTCAGCGCATCGACGCCGAAACAGGCCGCCCAGGCCATCAAGAAGAACTACGAGATCGGCTGGAAGCCGGTGCAGATCGTCGACATCAATGCGACTTCGGTCGGCGCGGTGATGCAGCCGGCGGGGCTCGAGGCCGCCAAAGGCGTGATCAGCGTCAATTACGGCAAGGACCCGCTCGATCCGACCTGGAAGGATGATGCCGGCATGAAGAAATATTTCGCCTTCATGGCGAAGTATTATCCGGAGGGCGACAAGAACTCGAACTTCAACACCTATGGCTACTCGACCGCCCAGCTTCTGGTCCACGTCCTCAAGCAGTGCGGAGACGACTTGACGCGCGAGAACGTGATGAAGCAGGCGACTTCACTGAAGAATGTCGAGGGCGATCTTGCGCTGCCCGGCATCCGCGCCAACACCTCGCCGACGGACTATCGCGTCAACAAGCAGCTGCAGATGATGAAGTTCAACGGCGAGCGCTGGGAGCTGTTCGGCCCGATCATCGAGGACACCGGCGCTGCGGGGTAGGACGATTCCGTCATTGCGAGCGAAGCGCGAAGCGAAGCAATCCACAATCGCACCGCGGCGACGATGGATTGCTTCGTCGCTTCGCTCCTGGCAATTTATGAGATGTAGCGATGCACGGCCGTGCAACGGCGCGCGCTGCGCTTGGTCCGCCCCACAATCACCGCTCCTGCGGTATCTCGCCAAAATTCTTGCCGATCGGCAGCACGGCGTGGCGGATCAGGCGGGAATCCTCGACGGCGGCCTGGCGGTGTTTCACCGCTTCCCGGTAGACGGGATCGCGGATCATCTCGGCGAAGGCTGCGACGCTCGGATATTCCGCGATGAAGCAATGGTCCCAGCGTTCGTCTCGCGGCCCGATCAGCATCAGCTCGAAACGGCCTTGCCACACGATCCGGCCACCGAGCCGCTCGAACACCGGCCCGCTTTCCCGTCCATAGGCCGCATAGGCTTCCGCGCCGGTGGCCCGCCTGCCATCAGGATACGCCGCCTGCGCGCGCAGCCGGACCAGATTGAGCATGTGGATCGGTCCCGGCCGGTCATTGGCCTTGAACTGCGCGAACACCTCTTTGGTCGGATCGATATGGCCCATGCGGGTTCCTCCCTTGCAGCGTGCCGATGCTAGCACGGCCTGCCCCACCCCCTAATGGCAAGTTAACCTTTGGGTAAGGGCGCCTTAAACTCCGCTCGCTAGGTTGACGCCGGCGGAGCGTGAGCGGCGTTGCGGATGGCGTGGGGACGGAAAAAGAGCGGCGGACGCAAGGAGCCGCGATTCGGCGTCAGCGCATCGCTCGACGCGCTGCGCCTGTCGCCGCAAGACAGGATTCCTTCAGCCGAGGAGCCGAAGACGAAGAAATCAGCCGCCAAGCGCAAGCCTGCGCCCGTCAAGCAAGAGCAAGACGACGAGCCACCGTCCGAGCCGAAGCCGCGCGAGCGCCCTGCCCGCGCCAAGGCGCGCGCCGGCTTCAGCATCTCACGACTGTTCTATTGGGGCGCGGTGCTCGCGCTCTGGGGCGGCATCGCGGTGATCGGCCTCGTGGTCTGGGCCGGTGCGCATCTGCCCCCGATCCAGTCGCTCGAAATCCCCAAGCGGCCGCCGACCATCGAGATCACCGGCATCGACGGCAGCGTGCTGGCGGAGCGCGGCGAAATGGCCGGCGCCAATGTCGCGCTGAAAGACTTGCCGCCCTATCTGCCAAAGGCCTTCATCGCGATCGAGGATCGCCGGTTCTATTCGCATTACGGCGTCGATCCGTTCGGCATCGCGCGCGCCGCGCTCGCCAACCTGCTGCACCGCGGCGTGTCGCAGGGCGGCTCGACGCTGACTCAGCAACTGGCGAAGAACGTGTTCCTGACGCAGGAACGCACGCTGTTGCGCAAATTGCAGGAGGCCGAACTCGCGTTCTGGCTGGAACGAAAATATTCCAAATCCGAGATTCTCGAGCTCTACCTCAACCGCGTCTATTTCGGCTCCGGCGCCTATGGCGTGGAAGCTGCCGCGCAGCGCTATTTCGGCAAATCGGCAAGGCACGTCACGCTGGCGGAGGCCGCGATGCTCGCTGGCCTGGTCAAATCGCCCTCGAGCCTCGCGCCCAACCGCAATCCCGAAGGCGCCGAGAAGCGCGCCCAGATCGTGCTCGCGGCGATGGCGGACGCTCAGTTTATCACCGAGGCGCAGGCGCAGGCCTCGAGCGTGCATCCG
Organism: Bradyrhizobium sp.; assembly: GCF_049581145.1. Taxonomy (GTDB): domain Bacteria; phylum Pseudomonadota; class Alphaproteobacteria; order Rhizobiales; family Xanthobacteraceae; genus Bradyrhizobium. Next base: position 9,513 of record NZ_JBAURI010000967.1, on the reverse strand, counting down.
GCGATCTCGGTAAAGCCGGCCGGCGCCGGCACCGTCAATTATGTCGCCGACTGGATTGGCGAGGTGCTCGACGATCTGATCGGACAGGTCGAACAGAGCATCGTGGTCGAGACCACCATTGATCCGAAGTTGCAGAGCGCCGCCGAAGCCGCCGTGATCGACGAGCTCGCGGCCAAGAGCGTGAAGTTCAATGTCAGCCAAGGCGCGCTCGTGGCGATGAGCCCGGACGGCGCGGTGCGCGCCATGGTCGGCGGCCGCAATTATGCCGAAAGCCAGTATAACCGCGCCGTCACCGCCAAGCGCCAGCCGGGCTCGGCGTTCAAGCCGTTCGTCTATCTGACCGCGATCGAAGCCGGGCTGACGCCGGACACCGTCCGGCAGGACGCCCCGCTCGACGTCAAGGGCTGGAGGCCCGAGAATTATGGCCACGAATATTTTGGGCCGGTCACGCTGACTCAAGCGCTGGCAATGTCGCTGAATACGGTCGCGGTGCGAATAGGACTAGAAGTGGGACCGAAGAACGTCGTGCGCACCGCGCATCGGCTCGGCATCTCCTCAAAGCTCGAGCCCAATGCGTCGATCGCGCTCGGCACCTCGGAAGTTTCGCTGACCGAGCTGGTCGGCGCTTATGCGCCGTTCGCCAATGGCGGCTTCGCCGCCTCGCCGCATGTGGTGACCAGGATCCGCACGCTCGAGGGCAAGGTGCTTTATGCGCGACAGCCTGATCAGGCTGCCCAGATCATCGAACCGCGCAGCGTCGCGATGATGGACCGGATGATGGAGGAGACGCTGATCTCGGGCACCGCGCGCAAGGCGGAAATCCCGGGCTGGACCGCCGCCGGCAAGACCGGCACCAGCCAGGATTTCCGCGACGCCTGGTTCATCGGCTACACCGCCAATCTCGTCACCGGCGTCTGGCTCGGCAATGACGACAACTCGCCGACCAAGAAGGCGACCGGTGGCGGCTTGCCGGTGGAAGTGTGGACCCGCTTTATGCGCGCAGCGCATCAGGGCGTGGCCGTCGCAAGCCTGCCGAACTCGCAAATGGTCGGGCCGACTCTCGCGCAGATGGCGGCCCAGATCACCGCGCCGACACCGTCCGGACCGCCGGCCAATGGCGGCAGGCCTGCGCCGACCCGGGCCGCGGTGCGCCCCGACGCCGGGTTGGACGGCTGGCTGATCAACCGGCTTTTCGGCCGTTAGACCGTTAATATTCTTTAAAATTCTCCGCCGAGACCGACATAGCCGGCGTGCTGGGTGCCGCCGCCATTGCCGTCAACCCGCGATGACGTCCAGCGGCACCGCGGCAGGCAGACGATGCGCGGCGCCGAAGCCGGTCTCGCCCTGGAACGTGGAGGCGCGGACCTGCCAGGTGGTCTTGCCGGGCGCGGACGGCATCGGCGGGTTCGCGGTTGCAACGGCGGCAGCGATGCCGCGCCGCGCCTCCGACAGGTTGTTGTTGATCTCGCCCTTCAGCCCGGTGATTTGCGACTGCAATCCGGCGCCAACGCTGTTGAGCTGGCCGAGATTGACCGCGTCGGTCGGCGAGATGCCGGAGGCCACATTGGTGATGCGCCGCTCGGAACCGGGCGCAGCGACCGACACCGTATTGGCCTGGCTCGCGACCGAGCCCTGGCCGATCGCGACGGAATCTGCACCACGGCGTTGGCGCCCAACACGGTGCCGTTGGTTGCCTGCACGTTGGCGCTCTGGCCGACTGCCGTCGAATTCACGGTGGTGGCGCTTGCCGAATTGCCGAGCGCGGTCGAGGACGAGACGTTGGCGACGCAGCCTCCGCAGCGCGCGTTGGAGAATCGCCGAACGCCGCGCCGCCGTTCGAGGCTGACGCCGTATTGCCCATCGCGATCGAGCCGGCGGCAATCGCGCCCGTGCCGATCGCGATCGAATTGACGCCGGTCGCCTGCGCGCCAAAACCCTGCGCGATCGTGCCGTCAGCATGTATGGCCGTTCTTGCGGCGCATGAATATCTCAGGAGACGCAAGGTCATTGCGCGATTGCAAATCGGCGGGGGAAGCGGGGCGGCACGCGCGGTGCGTGAGCATCAGGCCGACGCATTTTCATCGGCGGCGATGCGTTGATGTCGCGACGTCAGGACCTCAGCACGTCGTCGGCTTACGCAACAGCATTCGGTGCCCGAGAAAGCAGATGTGAACGGATGGGCGTCGGTCCCAGACCGGGCGGAGCAGAGTGCCGGATCATGCGGAGCCTGTCGTCGGGCGCGCATTCGCGCGACGCGTTGGCACGCGGGGAATGCCCCGCGTCGCGCAAGAAGCGAGGGCGCCTCAGTCCTCGATGCCGTAGCGGTGCAGATCGTTGCCGCAGGTGTCGAGCCACTTCTTGGCGCGCTCGACCGAGGGACAGATTTTTGCGCAGACCCGCCAGAACCGGGCCGAGTGGTTCATCTCGACCAGATGGGCCACTTCATGGGCGGCCAGATAGTCGAGCACGAAGGGAGGCGCCAGGATCAATCGCCAGGAGAAAGACAATGATCCCGCCGAGGTGCATGAGCCCCAACGGCTCGACTGGTCACGGATCGACAGCCGCCTGACCCTGACGGAGAGCATCTCGGCATAGGCCTGCGCGGATTTGTGCAGGTCGCGCCGTGCCTCGCGCTTGAGGAAATCGCGGATACGGCGGTCGGTATGGTCGGGGTCACCGGCGACGCAGAGGATCTTTTCACCGCTGTCGCGCGTTTCCGTCCAGACGGTGCCGCGCTCGCCGGCACGATGCACGATACGATGCGGAACGCCGCGCAGGGGAACCACGGTGCCGTGCTGGAACGGCGCAGCCTTCGGCAGGCGGCCGAGACGGGCAGCGATCCAACCGCCGTGAAGTTGCGCGAACTCGCGCGCCTCGGGAATCGTCCCGCGCGGCGGCATGGTCAGGATCGCTTCGCGGTCGGTGGGATGAATGCGCAGGGTGTAACGGCGCGCGCGCCGGTGCCGGCGCAGCCGGATCGCAAAGACTTGCGAGCCATGCTTCACCAAAAGAGTCGAAGGTTCGGCGGGGCGCCGATAGAGGAGCGCGCGGGTGGCCATTTCTGTCAATCCGGGGAGTAGGAGTTCGCCCGGATTCTGCCACATCCGCCGCCAGGTAAATCGTCCGGCAGAAAAACAAATCATTTGCCCAATATACAGGGGTTTTGGGCCCTTCAGACCCTACAGAATGGGGTCGCGCGGCAGAATTTTGGACCAAAAAGGACCCTCTGATCCGGACCAAGAAATGAATTAACACTCATGCTTTCACGGACCCAGAATCACGCTCTCCCCGGCCGGTTCCAGCCTCCGGTTCCCCGACCAAAATCGACGCCGCGGAGCGGCCTCGCGTCGAAACGCGCTGAAATCAGTCAGATCCCACGCTATTCGGCGGCGGTCGCCAACAACGACTTCGGATTCGCGGCGGAGATCATGAAATCGGAGATGCGCGGCACGATCTCGGACCTGAAACGCGAGCCGTTGAACACGCCGTAGTGCCCGACACCGGGTTGCATGTAGTGAACACGACGGTGGTTCGGAATCGAACTGCACAATGCGTGCGTCGCTTCGGTCTGACCGATGCCGGAAATGTCGTCGTTCTCGCCTTCGACCGTCATCAACGCCACGCGCGTGACCTTGGATGGCTCGACCAGCTGGCCGCGATGGGTCATCTCCCCCTTGGGCAGCGCGTGCTTGACGAACACGGTGTCCACCGTCTGCAGGTAATATTCCGCAGTGAGATCCATGACCGCGAGATATTCGTCATAGAAGTCCCGGTGCTTGTCCACCAGGTCACCGTCGCCCTTCACCAGATTGCGGAACAACTGCTTGTGGGCATCCATGTGCCGGTCGAGATTCATGCTGATGAAGCCGTTGAGCTGCAGGAACCCCGGATAGACGTCGCGCATGACGCCGGGATGGGGGAACGGCACCTTGGTGATGACGTGGCGGCGGAACCAGTCGATGCCGCGTTGTTCGGCGAGATTGTTGACCGCGGTCGGATTGCGGCGCGTGTCGATCGGACCGCCCATCAGGGTCATCGACAGGGGAACGAAGGGGTCGCGGCTCGCTTCCATGACCGACACCGCGGCCACCACCGGTACCGAGGGCTGGCACACCGCGATCACATGCATGTTGCCGCCGAGCGCCTGCAGCATCTCGATGATGTAATCGATATAGTCGTCGAGGTCGAAGCGGCCCTCGGTCAGAGGCACCATCCGCGCGTCCGCCCAGTCGGTGATGTAGACCTCATGGGTCGGCAGGAAGGCTTCGACGGTGCCGCGCAGCAGTGTCGCATAGTGGCCCGACATCGGCGCCACGATCAGCACCCGCGGCTGCGGGCTGCGCAGCGGCCGCGTCAATTTCCGATCGAAATACAGCAGCCGGCAGAATGGCTTCTCCCAGACATTGCGGATTTCGATCGGGGTCCGGATGCCGTTGACCTCGGTTTCGTCGAGGCCCCATTCCGGCTTGCCGTAACGGCGCGTGGTGCGCTCGAACAATTCGCAGGCGGCCGCGACCGACTTGCCGTATTCGGTGTGAGTCAGCGGGTTGAGCGGATTCTGAAACAGGATCTTTGTCGCATCGGTGACCGCCCGCGCCGGGTTGAGCGAGGCGTGAGCCATCTCGTACATCCAGTACATCGGCGTGGTCAGCGCCGGACTGCCTTCGGCCACCAGTGGCGGTGCGCCGCCAAACTCACCAATAGGCATCGTCGTTTCAATCCTCTTTGCGACGCAGCATAGTGCCGAATGCGCAATAAAGCGTCAATGCGCCAGATCAATATAGGTATTGCGTTTGGATGCTGAAGATGCCGTGAATCCGCGGGAAAGCCGTCTATTCACCGCCGCTGAGCAGCGAGCCATTGCGACGGGCGCTCCGCAACAGGGCAAGGAATGCCGCAAATGACGCCAGCAGCAGCACGGCATTGATGGCGAGCGCGGACACCATCAGGTCGGCCCGAAACACGCGATCGATCAATAACGCCCGCATGCCCTCGAACACATAGGTCGGCGGCAGCGTCCAGGCGACGTACTGCAGCCAATGCGGCAACACCCGCACCGGATAGTAGACACAGGCCAGCGGCATCAGCGCGAACATCAGCGTCCAGACGATGCTTTCCGCCCCGAGCCCGTTGCGCAGCACGAGCCCCGAGACGAAAATCCCGACCGACCAGGAGGTGAAGATCAGATTGCAGAAGAAGGCGATCAGCGGCAGCCCAAGACTGTAAAAATTGAACTGGAAGAACACCATCGCCAGCAGCGTCATCGGAATGACGCCAATCGCGAGCCGGATCAGGCTCATCGCCATCAGCGCAATCAGGAATTCGATCGGCTTGAGCGGGCTCATCATCAGATTGCCGAGGTTGCGGGCCCACATCTCCTCGAGAAACGAGATCGAAAAGCCGAGCTGACCACGGAACAGGATGTCCCACAGGATCACCGCGCCGATCAGGGTGCCGCCGGCGCGGGCGAAGAAGTTGGCATTCTGTGCGATATAGTTCTGCAGAAAGCCCCAGGTGATGATCTGCAGCACCGGCCAGTACACGATCTCCAACAGGCGCGGCCAGGACGACAGCAACAGATACCAGTAGCGCAGGATCATCGCGCCGATGCGTTGGGCCGAGATCCCCCGGTGCAGTGCCAGTTCGCTCATGACGCCGTCTCCCGAACCCGGCCGCGCGCAACGTCGAGAAACACCTCCTCCAGCGTCGTCCGGTTATAGCGGGCCATAATGCCGTCCGGCGTATCGTCGTCCTCGATCCGGCCGCGCTTCATGATGATGACGCGGTCGCATAACCGCTCGACCTCGAACATGTTGTGCGAGGCGAGCAGGATGGTGGCGCCGCGTGTCCTGCGATAGGTTTCGAGATGCTGGCGAACCCAGTCGGCGGTATCGGGGTCGAGCGAGGCCGTCGGTTCGTCCAGCAGCAACAGCTCCGGTCGATTGATCAGCGCCTTGGCCAGCGCCACCCGGGTCTTCTGGCCGGCGGACAGCTTGCCATTGGCGCGGTCGAGAAACTCGTTGAGATCGAGATCGTTCGCAAGCTCCGCTATGCGCGCGCGCAAGTCCGGCACCGCGTAGAGGCGACCGAAGATCGACAGATTCTGCCGCACCGTGAGCCGCATCGGCATGTCGACGTAAGGACTTTCAAAATTCATCCGGCCCAGCACTTCGCTGCTGTGGCGCGGCATCGGATGGCCGAGCACCGCCACCGAGCCCGAGGTCGGCAGTACCAGCCCCATGATCATGGCGATCGTCGTGGTCTTGCCTGCGCCGTTGCCGCCGAGCAGCCCGGTGATGCTGCCGCGCGCGATCCGAAACGAGATATCGTCGACCGCGCGGGTCTTTTTGTAGACTTTCGTCAGATGTTCGACAGCGATCGCTGCGGATCCTGCCGGGTCGGTCGCGGAGCTTGGAAGCGGGCCTGGGTCGTTTTTGGTCATGCGGGGCGTTCATTGGGCTATCGCGCGCCGTCGCGCAACCTCGGCCGCGCCGCCAACGGTGTAAATTTGTCGTCGGCGCGCGGCAAGACTAGGCTGAAAAAGGCTAAGCTGAACCATGACCGAAATCGCGACCTCCGACTTTCGCCATCCGCGGCGCCATGTCCGTCTGGACACCATCCTGCGGCTGCGCTGGCTTGCGGTGCTGGGCCAGCTTGCGGCGATTTTCATGGTGGCGCAGGGACTGGAATTCGACCTGCCGATCGTGCCTTGCCTGGCCATCGTCAGCCTGTCGGCCCTGCTCAATCTCGCACTGCAGGTGGCGGTTGATCCGATGCGGCGGCTGGAACCGGTCTATGCCGCGGCCCTGCTGGCGCTCAACATCGTCGAGCTCGCCGCGCTGTTGTACCTCACCGGCGGCTTGCAAAACCCGTTTTCATTTCTGTTTCTCGCCCCCGTGCTGATTTCGGCGACCGCACTGCCGGTGCGGTTGACGATCGCGCTCGGTCTCCTTGCGGTCGCCTGCGCCACCCTGCTGTTCTTCTTCTATTTCCCGCTGCCATGGGACAGCGAGGAGCCGCTGATCTTGCCGCCGATCTATCTGTTCGGGGTGTGGCTCTCGATCCTGGTCGCGATCGGCGTCACCTCGCTCTATTCGTTCCAGGTCACCGAGGAGGCTCGCAAGCTGTCGGACGCGCTGGCCGCCACCGAACTCGTGCTGGCCCGCGAGCAGCATCTGACCCAGCTTGATGGCCTCGCCGCAGCCGCCGCACACGAACTCGGCACGCCGCTATCCACGATCGTACTGGTGTCGCGCGAACTGCAGCGGACGCTGCAGGACAACAAGGAGGTCAGTGCCGACATCAGGACCCTGCGCGAGCAGGCGCAGCGCTGCCGCGATATTCTATCGAAGATCACCCAGCTTTCGGCCATCGGCGCGCCATTCGACCGCATGAAGCTGTCGACGCTGATCGAGGAGCTGGTGGCGCCGCATCGCGACTTCGACGTCGCCATCAAGGTGCGGATCGCGGTATCCGGCAGCAACGAGCCGGTCGGCACGCGCAACCCGGCGATCCTCTACGGCATCGGCAACATCCTTGAAAACGCGGTCGATTTCGCCCGCGCCGCGGTGGAGGTGAATGCCTGGTGGAACGACGAGAGCGTAGAGATCGTCATCTCCGACGACGGACCGGGTTTTGCGCCCGACATCCTGAAGCGGATCGGCGAACCCTATCTATCGCGCCGACGCGGCGCCGACGAAACCCAGAGCGAGCACACGGGTCTCGGGCTCGGCGTGTTCATCGCCCGCACGCTTTTGGAACGCACCGGCGCCAAAATCTCCTTTACCAACCGGGTATTCCCGGATCATGGCGCAGTGGTGCAGATCGCCTGGCCGCGGCGGCGCTTCGAGGCGCCCGAAGCCGATGAACAGCCTACAGTCCAGGGCCGTCACGGTTAATCGAATCGACTTTTGGCGGACTTGGCAGCACCGGATTGGCTCGCCATATGTATGAGACATCGACACAGGGATATCGAGCCTTGGCCGTCACCGCTGAAGTTGCCGATCACACCGACCGCTCGCTGCTGATCGTGGAGGACGACAAGCCGTTCCTCGAGCGCTTGGCGCGCGCCATGGAAACGCGCGGCTTCACCGTGAGCTCCTGCGACAGCGTCGCCGACGGCTTGGCGCAGATCGGCAAGGCGGCGCCGGCCTTCGCCGTGGTCGACCTGCGGCTCGGCGACGGGAACGGGCTTGACGTGGTCTCGGCGCTGAAGCGCAAGCGCCCCGACGCCCGCGCCATCGTGCTGACCGGCTACGGCAATATCGCAACCGCGGTGACCGCGGTGAAGATGGGCGCCGTCGACTATCTCGCCAAGCCCGCTGATGCGGACGATGTCGTCGCGGCCCTGCTTGCGACCGGCACGGAAAAGTCCGAGCTGCCGCAAAATCCGATGTCGGCCGACCGCGTGCGCTGGGAGCACATCCAGCGCATCTACGAGATGTGCAACCGCAACGTCTCCGAAACCGCGCGGCGGCTCAACATGCACCGCCGCACCCTGCAGCGGATCCTCGCCAAGCGCGCGCCGCGCTAGCGAGGCCATCGGACCCGACGCCACGACCGGATCGACGCCGGTATATTGCCAAGCCGGTGTCGACGCGGGAGAGGTGAAACGAGGGCCCGCCGGCAGACCGATCGGCCAGGACGTTCTAGAACTCACCGTGGCCTTGCGGATCGCTCAATCGATTGATGCGCTGCGCCGCGGCGATGGCGAAGCGCACCGTCATCAGCTTGCGCGTCGGCGCCGGCAGCCGATGCTCCGGCGCCTCGCACAGCAGATGCGCGCCATAGGCATCGGCGACGATCAGGCCGGTCTCCTTCGGAAAGATCTCGCACGGCAGATCCTGCGTGAAGGCAAAGAACAGCCGGTCGCAATGGGCGCGATAATCCTGCCATTTCTGATCGGCGCGCAAATCCTCCAGCGAGGACTTGATCTCGACGATCCAGATCTCGTTGCGCTCGTTCAACGCCACCAGGTCGGCGCGCCGGCCCGAGGGCAACGGCAATTCGCTGATGCAGGCAAAGCCGAGCGCGCGCAACAGCCGCGCGCTGCCGCGTGCGACCGCGAGCGCGGTCTCGGACTGGCGGCGGTCCAGCGGCGGCACGAGGCTGATCTGGCGGGCGGGCTGCTCCATCGGACGACGATCTTAGCCGATTCCTGGAAACTCCCAAGCGCCGTGAGAGCCCGCAAAGCCCGGGAACCGGCTAACCGCTCGCCGCTTATCACTCCGCCTCCGAACAATCCGGGCGGAGCGGGACAGAGCCGGCTTCATGATCGACGACCTCTGGTACAAGAATGGCGCCTTTTACTGCCTTTCCGTGGGCACCTATATGGACGCCAACGGCGATGGCGTCGGCGACTTCAAAGGCCTGCTGCGCCGGCTCGACTATCTGCACGGGCTTGGCATCACCGCGATCTGGCTGATGCCGTTTCAGCCCTCGCCCGGCAAGGACGACGGCTACGACATCTCCGACCATTTTGGCGTCGATCCACGATACGGTACGCTCGGTGAC
>NZ_JBAURI010000966.1:0-6029 GCF_049581145.1 Bradyrhizobium sp. | reverse complement strand
CGCTACTACCACGCCTACGCATCAGTGATGGAGCACTGGCGGTCAGTGTTGCCGCCGGGGCGCATGCTTGAAGTCCGATACGAAGACCTCGTCGGAGATCTGGAAGGACAGGCACGGCGTCTGGTGGCGCATTGCGGCATTGATTGGGACAACCGTTGTCTTTCGTTTCACGAGACCAAGCGTCCCGTCAACACGGCAAGTCTCGTCCAGGTCAGGAAGTCGATCTACACCAGTTCGGTCGGGCGATCGCGGTTCTATGGCGCGAAGCTCAAGCCGCTCACGGACGCGCTGGGGATCGAGAGTTCGGTCGCCACGCCGACGCGGGGCGCGCCCTCAGGCCGCGAGAAACGGCAGTCGAAGCAACGCGCGAGGGTCGACAACGCCCCGCCCGTTCCGAGAAGCAGCAAGGCCGACAGCGCCACGCAGGAAAGCTGGACCGAACTCGCGTCCCAGGTGGCCAAGAAACTGCAGCAGCAGGGAGACCTGGGCAACGCGGAAGCGCTGTTTGGCATCGTGCTCACGCTGCGTCCGGATCACTTCGGCTCGCTGCTGGGGCAGGGTTCGATCTGCGCCGTCACCAACCGGCTCGACGATGCGAAACGCTACCTCACGAAGGCGCTCGCCATCAACAACGAGTCTGCCGAGACCCATGGCAGCCTCGGCGCCGTCCACGCCAGCGCCGGGGACCGTGACGCCGCGACAACCTGCTACCAGAGATCACTTGCGCTCTCCCCCGATCATCCCGGGATTCATTATGCTTACGCGATGCTTCTGGAGTCTCTGGGAAAAAATGCAGAGGCCATCGGACATCTGAGGCGCGCCGTTGCGGGACGGCCCGATCATCTCGACGCCCATTTCGCGCTCGGAAATCTGCTCTACGCCGGCGGACAAAACGCCGAGGCGGTCGCTTGCTATGTCAAGATCCTGCAGTTCAGTCCGCGCCACGCGGAAACGCACAATAATCTGGCCAATGTATACCAGAAGCTGGGCGAGATGGAACGTGCGGTCACGCACTACAAGACCGCGCTGGAGATCAACCCCTCCTATGCCGATGCCTATGGCAATCTGGGCAATGCCTATCTGGTGCTCGATCGTCTCGAAGAATCGATCGAGCAGAATCGACGCGCCCTGGAGTTGAAGCCGTCGAGATTCGGCTCGCACAATAATCAGGGCGTGGCATATCAAGCCTTGGGACGGTCCGAGGAGGCCACACGCGCCTATGAGCGGGCGCTCGAACTGATGCCCAGAGACGCGTCCGTTCACCTCAATCTTGCAAATATGGGGCGGTTCAAGCCTGGCGATCGCCGCCTGCCGGGCCTTGAAAGACTGCTCAGTGAAGTTGAGACACTTGACGTCGACAATCAGATTGCCGCCCATTTCGCGATGGGCAAGGCCCTTGCCGATCTTGGCCAACCCCAGGATGCATTCCGGCATTTGCTGAAAGCCAATGCCTTGAAGCGCAGCACCGTCGACTATGACGAGCCACAGCGGCTGGCGATGTTCAAGAATATCAGGACAATTTTCACGCCGGACTACATGAAGGCCCGATCGGGCGGCGGTGACACGTCGTGGTCTCCGATCTTCATCGTCGGAATGCCCCGCTCCGGAACGACTCTGATGGAACAGGTGCTGGCGAGTCATTCGAAGGTGTTCGGCGCCGGAGAACTGGAGGCGTTCAAGGAGACGATCAAGGAGTGCGTCGAAACCCGCGGCATTGTGCCGGCCTATCCGTTGCTGGCCGAGGCCCTGTCGCCGGATCATATTCGCGAGATCGGCGGGGCATACACCGCCAAGGTGCGGGCACGCGCGCCTGAGGCCGAGCGGATCGTCGACAAGATGCCGCTCAACTTCTGCTTTGTCGGTTTGATCCACCTGGCGCTGCCGAACGCCCGCTTCATTAATATGCGCCGTGATCCCCTCGATACCTGTGTCTCGTGTTTCTCGCTGCTTTTTTCCGGAAGCCAGCCCTTTGCCTACGATCTGGCCGAACTCGGCCGCTACCATCGCGGCTACGAGACGGTCATGGAGCACTGGCACGAAGTGCTGCCGCCGGGTGTCCTGATCGACGTCAATTACGAAGACCTCGTCGATGACCTGGAGGGAACCGCCCGGCGTGCACTCGACCATTGCGAGCTCGGTTGGGAAGATGCCTGCCGCGATTTCCATGAAACGAAGCGCGCAGTGCGAACGGCCAGCCTGATGCAGGTGCGCGAGCCGGTCTACCGGCGCTCGATCGGCGCCTGGCGCCGCTACGCGGAGCATCTGGAGCCGCTGGCGCAGGCTCTCGGGCTCGACATCCGCGCCATGTTGGCGGGGGCGTAACCACGACCATGAGTGTTGCGGTATCCCCGGGCAAGCATGCCGAATGCAGACTTGCCGGATCGGTGCACGAGCGTGGCCGACACCGTGGTTGAAGCGGCACAGGCGACACGGCCGGCGACAGATGCGGCCCCCGGATCGGCGGCCGCGCCGCCTGTGAAGCTCAAATATCCCGCTCCCGCTCCACGCCCCACCCAGGAGGGCCCAAGGGGCATTCGGTTTGATTTCAATGACGGTTTCAGGGTGACGGTTCCTGAAAACGGCCGCCCCTGGAAAGTCAGATTAACCGATCTGGATAGCGGCATCGTCCAGTTCGAGGCCGAACTGCGCGCAGGAGGAATCAGGAGCGCCAAGCGCTACTATGCGCGCTATCGCATTGAGGTGTTCCAGCCGGGCGAAAGTGTCTTCGTGCATGATTATTCAGCCAAGGACCAAGAGGTGCTGGTACAAATTCCGGTCGGCACGCTGGGCGATCCGATCGGATGGCTGCCCTATGCGGTGAAGTTCAGGGAACAACATGGCTGCACGCTGACCTGCGCCATGGCCCAGAGCCTCATCGAAATTTTTCGCGAGGCCTATCCCGATATCACGTTTCTGGCGCATCAAGAAGTCGATACCCAACGTTATTACGCCACTTACAGCATCGGGCTTTTCTTCGACGACAGGCAGGCGATCTGCCAGCCGCGCGACTTTCGCCAGGTCGGGCTGCATCGCACCGCCGGCTATATCCTCGGCGTCGATCCGACCGAAACGAAGCCGCGACTATTCATCGAAAATGATACGCGCCCGATTGCCGAGCCCTATGTCTGCATTTCGGTCCAGAGCACGACCCAGAGCAAATACTGGAACAATCCGGAGGGCTGGCGCGCGATCGTCGCTTTCCTGAAAGATGCCGGTTATCGGGTGGTCTGCATCGACCAGAAGGCGGTTCATGGTCACGGCGAGGTCTGGAATCACATTCCGGAAAGCGCCGAAGACGAGACCGGCGACAAGCCGCTCGCCGAACGAATAAGATACCTCAGACATGCGGCGTTCTTTGTCGGCCTGTCGAGCGGCTTATCATGGCTGGCGTGGGCCGCCGATATTCCTGTCGTGATGATATCGGGCTTCACGCATCCCATCAACGAGTTCCAGACGCCCTACCGGGTGATCAACTTCAGCGCCTGCAACAGCTGCTGGAATGATCCTCAGATCAAGTTCGATCATTACGACTTTCTCTATTGCCCGCGCCACAAGAACACGCCGCGTCAATTCGAATGCTCGCGCCTGATCACAGCGGATCAGGTCAAGGCCGTCATCCGCCGCATTCCGGGATTTGGAATCCACGATCGGCAAGGCACGTCCGATCTGGATCGCAGGACCGCCAGCGAGCAATAGCCAAGCATTTTTGTCATCCCAACTCGCGAGTTGCGGTTCAGTCACGCCGGAATTCGTGATCGCACCAGACGCCGTCGCTCGCACGGCGTTGAATTAACGTGAGGAGATGCCCCCTTTAAACGGCCGATGTCGCCTCGCATCTCCGGTGGGAAGCCAACCGTCTGTGGCTTCTCACTCCATGGAGACATCGAATGACCAAGCTCAAACTTCTGTCGGCGGGACTGATCGCCGCGGGCCTGCTTGCCGCCCCCGCCGCCATGGCTCGCGAAGGCCGCGTCACCTGGCGGCATCTGTCGGCGGACCCCTATGCCGGCGCCGTGCCTGGCGCACGCTATGTTGACGGCCGCCTCTGCTACCCGGCTCCGCGCGTCGGCGCCTTCGCCACGCAGCCCTGGGATCACGACGTCCCCTGCCTGCCCGCGCCGGTTTATTGATCGACTGGCCGGAGCGGTGACCACCGCGCTTGAAGAGATCCGGGCTGGCAACGAAAATTCGCCAGTCCGGCCTCTTTGCCGGGGCAATCGCCACCCGTCCGCGCGCCTCGTGGAAGCGTGCTGCGAGATCTGCTGTCCCTGGCCCGAGAGCCCCATCCCCAGCCTCTATCGCGCCGGCGGCGGCCGTCATCGAACTGTCACCAAATGCGCCAACAGCTTGCCGCGCATGCATTTGGGGACGCCACATGGACTATTTTCGACGCTTCACCTTCCTGTTCGCCGCGCCCGTCTTTGACGTGGACGACCTCGAAGGGGTCCGCTTCAACCAGATCATCAGCGAAATCGAGCGCTCCGGCTTCGAGGTGGTGCGGGCCCGCAAGCTCGAGGACGCCGAAATCGCGGTGCAGACCGATGCCGCGATCGGCTGCATGGTGGTGGACTGGGGCAAGAAGGGCCTGGAAGGCAAGACCGCGGCCCTGATCAACCTGATGCGCCGCCGCGGCCTCGACTTCCCGATCATCCTGTTGATTCGCCGCAAGCGGTTCGAGGACCTGCCGGTCGAAGTGCTCGACTTCATCGACGGCTACGTCTTCCTTTCCGAGGAAACCCCGGCCTTCATCTCCAAGAACCTGATCAGCCGCCTCAAGCAATATGCCGAGACGCTCAAAACCCCGTTCTTCGGCGCGCTGGTCGACTACGCCGAGGAAGGCAATCAGCTCTGGACCTGCCCGGGCCACAATGGCGGCATGTTCTACAGCCGCAGCCCGATCGGCCGGGTATTCGTCGAGCATCTGGGCGAAGCCGTGTTTCGCGACGACCTCGACAATTCCGTGCTCGATCTCGGCGATCTCCTGACCCATGAGGGCCCGGCGCTGAAGGCGCAACAGGAAGCGGCGCAGATCTTCGGCGCCGAAAAGACCTATTTCGTGCTCAACGGCACATCGACCTCGAACAAGGTGGCGCTCGGCGCGCTCGTCACCGATGGCGACCTCGTGCTGTTCGATCGCAACAACCACAAGGCCGCCCATCACGGCGCGCTCCTCATAGCAGGCGGTATCCCGGTCTATGTGCCGGCGACTCGCAACGCCTGGGGCCTGATCGGTCCGATGCGCTGGGATTGCCTCGATGAAACCGCGCTGCGCGAGGCCATCCGCAACCATCCCCTGATCAAGGACAAGGAGGCCTGGCGCAAACCGCGTCCGTTCCGCGTCGCCGTGGTCGAGCAATGCACCTATGACGGCACCATCCACAGCGCCGAGATGATCCTGAAGCAGATCGGGCACCTCTGCGACTACATCCTGTTCGACGAGGCCTGGGCCGGCTTCATGAAGTTTCACCCGCTCTATGCCGGGCGCTTTGCCATGAGCCTTTCCGGCCTGACCGCCGAGGCGCCCGGCATCATCGCCACCCAGTCCTCCCACAAGCAGCTCGCGAGCTTCTCGCAGGCCTCGCAGATCCACATCAAGGACCGTCACATCCGCGGCCAGAAGCGCCGGGTCGAGCACCGGCGCTTCAACGAGAGCTTCATGCAGCACGCCTCGACCTCGCCGTTCTATCCGCTGTTTGCCTCGCTCGACGTCGGCGCGCAGATGATGAAGGGACGTTCCGGCGAAGTGCTGTGGGACGACACCGTCCGGCTCGGGATCGAGCTGCGCAAGAAGATCCGCGCCGTGCGCCGCGAGTTCGAGGAAAAGGAAACCCGGCCCGAGCGCCGCTGGTTCTTCGAGCCGTTCGTGCCGGATCGGGTCGCGATCCCGGACGTGGCACGCGACGGCGGCGTCCACAACGTCGCCTGGGAGTCGATCAGCACCGATCTGCTCGCCAGCAACCCCTCCTATTGGCAACTGACGCCAGAGGCCGCCTGGCACGGCTTTCCGGGAATGATGCCGGGGTTCGCGA
>NZ_JBAURI010000965.1:0-6522 GCF_049581145.1 Bradyrhizobium sp. | reverse complement strand
CTACACGATCGAGGCTGTACCACCCGAGGGCTGTGCGGATTTCCTGCAGCAGATGCAGCGGCGCGGCTTCGTCGGCGCCAATGTCACGATCCCCCACAAGGAGCGCGCGCTGGCCTTGTCGGCGCCCGATGCGCGCGCCGGTGCCGTCGGCGCCGCCAACACGCTGTGGTTCGAGGGCGGCGCGCTGCGTTCCACCAACACCGACGTCGAGGGCTTCATCAATAATCTCGATGCCTGCGCGCCATGCTGGGACGGCGCCGACGAGGCGCTGGTGCTGGGCGCCGGCGGCTCCGCGCGCGCCGTGGTTTTCGGACTGATCGAGCGCGGCGTCAGATGCGTGCATCTCGCCAACCGGACGAAGTCGCGTGCCGAAGGGCTGGCCGAACAATTCGGCCCACAAGTCCATCCCGTCGCGTGGGAAGATATCGGCGACCTGCTTCCCCTCGCGCAACTGCTGGTCAACACCACCTCGCTCGGCATGCACGGCCAGCCCGCGCTGGACGTCGACATCGCGCGGCTGCCGGCCGACGCCGTGGTTGCCGATCTCGTGTATGTGCCGCTGGTGACGCCGCTGCTTGCCACGGCGCGCGCCCATGGGCTCAAAACCGCCGATGGGCTCGGCATGCTGCTGCACCAGGCGGTGCGCGGATTCGAATTGTGGTTCGGACGGCGTCCAATCGTGACTGCGGACCTTCGCGCATCGGTCGAACACGATCTCACGGGCGCGTGATCTGCAAGGCATCCTCTGGCCTGGATCGCAAGCCGTGGTCCGTCTGGTGAAAGGGATCACGCGCTCTTCAACAAAACGTTGGCGCGGAATTTCGTGCGGGCTGCCGCGTCTGCTGCTAGATCAAGCCACCTGCCGGAGAGCTCTTCATGCCGTTAGATCGTTCGATCCTCGCACGCCCCCTGATCACGCTTGCCGTGGTTGCGGCCTCGTCGTTCTCCTCGTTTGCGCAGCAGTCGCCGACACCATCCCGGGTGCGCGGCACCATCGAAGCCGCCGATGGCGACACGCTCACCGTCAAATCGCGCAGCGGCGACGACGTCAAGCTGCACATGACCGGCGACATCAAGGTCGTCGGGATCACCAGGATCTCGCTCGCCGACATCAAGGTCGGCTCCTTTGTCGGAGCCACCACGGTGCCGGGGCCGGACGGCAGCCAGGATGCGGTCGAGGTGCACGTGTTTCCGGAAGACATGCGCGGCACCGGGGAGGGATCGCGGCCGTGGGACTTGCGCCCGAATTCGACGATGACCAATGCGACGGTGTCCGAGAGTGTGGCCGGCAATGACGGCCACACGCTGCTGGTCAAATACAAGGGCGGCGAGAAGAAGGTCGTGGTTTCGCCGGACACGCCCGTCGTCACCTATGTCGCCGCGGACAAGTCGGAACTGAAGACCGGCGCCAAGATCATCGCTTTCGTGAAGCAGCTTCCGGACGGTTCGTTCGAAGCCAACCGCATCGGTGTCGGTCGCGACGGCCTGACGCCGCCAATGTGATGCGACGCGTCGGTTCGGGGACGCGCGCAGGCCGTCCCCAAGCCGCGAAATGGTGCTGAGCACAATTCGTTTTGTTGCGGAATAGCGCACCGATCGCGGTGTTTGCGATCCTGCGCGGTCGTTTGCAATCTTGGGAGAAATTCATGTCGAGATCAACATCAATGATACCGCGTGCGGTGGTGGCATCGCTGGCGGCGGCGACGATTCTGACCTCACTCGCCTGGGCGCAGCAGGCGCCGCCCGTCCGGATTCGGGGCACCATCGAGGTCGTCGACGGCCCGGTTTTGACCATCAAGACGCGCGAGGGCGATGACGTGAAAGTGCGCATGACCGACAACGTCGCGGTGTTCGGCGTCGTCAAGACGTCGTTGTCGGAGATCAAGCAGGGGTCCTATATCGGCGTGTCCGGCATGCCGCAACCCGACGGCACCCAGAAGGCGCTCGCCGTTCACATCTTCCCCGAGAACCAGCGCGGCGCGGCGGAAGGTTTTCGTCCCTGGGATCTGCGCCCCAACTCGACCATGACCAATGCGACGGTCGCCGAAACCGTGAAGGGCACCGACGGTCAGAACATCGTCGTCAAATACAAGGACGGCGAGAAGAAAGTGGTGGTGCCGCCGGATACGCCGATCGTGACCTTCGTGGTCGGCGACAAGTCCGAAGTGAAGCCGGGCGCCAAGATCATCATCTTCGGCGCGGTGAAGAAAGAGGACGGCATGCTGGAAGCCAACCGCGTCAATGTCGGCCGCGATGGCATCACGCCGCCGATGTGAACGCGGGCCGTCATTCCGGGCTCGATGCTGCGCATCGCCCCGGAATGACGGCTGAAACTGATCGAACGCTACGCCGCGATCACCTGATCGCCGATCTCGGCGATGGTGTTGACGCCGCACAATCCCATCGTGGTGCTGAGCTCGTTTGCGATCAAATCGATCGCCTTGGCGACGCCGGCCTGGCCGGCAGCCCCCAGGCCATAGGCATAGGCGCGGCCGATCATGCAGGATTTGGCGCCGAGCGCCAGCGCGCGCATCACGTCCTGGCCGGAGCGGATGCCGCCGTCGAACATGATCTCGATCTGCGAGCCTATCGCATCGACGATCTCCGGCAGCACCTCGATCGACGACGGAGCGCCGTCGAGTTGGCGTCCGCCGTGGTTGGACACCACCAGCGCCTGCGCGCCGCTCTTTGCCGCGATTTCGGCGTCCTCGACGTCGAGGATGCCTTTCAGGACCAGCTTCCCGGGCCAGATGCTGCGGATCCACTCGACATCCTTCCAGTTCAGCGTGGTGTCGAATTGCGTGCCGATCCAGGTGCCAAGCGCCGTGATGTCGTCGGTGCCTTTGAGGTGGCCGACCAGATTGCCGAAGGTGCGCCGCTTGCCGCGCAGCACACCTGAAACCCAGGCCGGCTTGGTGGCGAAATCGACCAGTTTCGACAGCGACCATTCCGGGGGTACCGTCATGCCGTTCTTGATATCGGCGTGGCGTTGGCCGATCACCTGCAGGTCGACGGTCAGCACCAGCGCGCTGCATTTCGCGGCGATGGCGCGCTCGACCAGCGACTTGATGAAGCCACGGTCCTTCATCACATAGAGCTGGAACCAGAACGGCTTGTCGACCGCGGCCGCGATATCCTCGATTGAGCAGATCGACATCGTGCTCTGGGTGAAGGGAATGTCGGCGGCCTGCGCCGCGCGGCAGGCGTGGATTTCGCCGTCGCCATGCTGCATGCCGAGCAGCCCGACCGGAGCCAGCACCAGCGGCAGCGCGGCTGGTTCGCCGAGGATCGCGGTCGAGAGGTCGCGCTTCGACACATCCACCAGGATGCGCTGGCGGAACTTGATCTGCTGCAGGTCGTCGCGATTGGCGCGCAGCGTCTCCTCGGCATACGAGCCGCGATCGGCATAATCGAAGAACGCCTTCGGCACGCGGCGCTTGTGCAACTCGCGCAGATCCTCAATGCAGGTGATGTGCTTCATGAGCGTCCCCGGCCCTTCTTGCATTCATGGCTTTCGTCGTCATCTAGCACGGTTGAGCGTTCCGCCCAATCGCTCCCCGAACCCAGAGGGTCACCACGACCGGATCGCGTTCCATGCCTCAGGACAAAGCAAAGCGCAGCCAAAATCATCCCGAAAGCGCCGAGAAGCGCCGTCTCGACGAGGCCCTGGAGGAGGGGCTCGAGGAAACGTTTCCGGCATCCGACCCTGTCAATGTCACCCAGCCACCGCCCTCGAAAGCCGACCATCATGTCCGGCGCAAGGGCTAGGGAAGCGGCAAGCGGTCTTGGCGATTGCCGATAATTCCAGTGTTTATAATGGGTTGCGGGTGTTGCACGACGGCCCGGCCCGGTAATGATTCATTATATTTTTTGAAGCCATGTTAGCGATGAAGGTACTATAACCCACGGGGTTCTGGGACGTTTTTGAGTCTTCTCGCCGGTTTGGATGCGGGAATCCGGGGCAGTGCTGGGGGTCATATGAGCCGCAATTATTTCGGGACCGATGGAATTCGGGGGCGTGCCAACGGTCTGATCACGCCGGAGTTGGCGCTGAAGGTCGGCCAGGCGGCGGGCCTGGTGTTTCAGCGCGGCGAGCATCGGCACCGGGTCGTGATCGGCAAGGATACCCGGCTGTCCGGCTACATGATCGAATACGCCATGGTGGCGGGCTTCACCTCGGTCGGCATGGACGTGCTTCTGGTCGGTCCGATGCCGACGCCGGCGGTTGCGATGCTGACCAAGTCGATGCGCGCCGATCTCGGCGTGATGATCTCGGCCTCCCATAATCTGTTCGAGGACAACGGCATCAAGCTGTTCGGCCCGCAGGGTTTCAAGCTTTCCGACGATGTCGAGAAGCAGATCGAGCAGATGCTCGACGAATCCCTCGACCGGAAACTGGCGCAGAGCGCGAGTCTCGGGCGGGCGCGGCGCCTCGACGGCGTGCATGACCGCTACATCGAATTCGCCAAGCGTACGCTGCCGCGCGATCTCAGTCTCGACGGCCTGCGCGTGGTGGTCGATTGCGCCAATGGCGCGGCCTACAGGGTGGTGCCGGAAGCTTTGTGGGAGCTCGGCGCCGACGTGATCTCCATCGGAGTCGAGCCGGACGGCTTCAACATCAACAAGGAATGCGGTTCGACCGCGCCAGAGATGTTATGCAAGAAGGTGCGCGAGATGCGCGCCGATATCGGCATCGCGCTCGACGGCGACGCCGACCGCGTCATCCTGGTCGACGAACGCGGCCATCTCGTCGACGGCGATCAACTGCTGGCGGTGATCGCGCAAAGCTGGAAGGAAGACGGCAGGCTGGCGCGGCCCGGGATCGTCGCGACCGTGATGTCGAATCTCGGTCTCGAGCGTTTCCTGCAAGCGCAGGGGCTGGAACTGGTTCGCACCCCGGTTGGCGACCGCTACGTGCTCGAACACATGCTGCGCGACGGTTACAATCTCGGCGGCGAGCAGTCGGGTCATATCATCCTGTCCGATTACGCCACCACCGGCGATGGTTTCGTCGCCGCCCTGCAGGTGCTGGCGGTGGTGCAAAAGCTTCGCCGGCCAGTGTCGGAGGTCTGTCACCGCTTCGATCCGCTGCCGCAGATCCTCAAGAACGTACGCTATCGCAGCGGCAAGCCGCTCGACGACGCCGATGTCAAATCCGCCATCGTCAACGGCGAGAAGCGGCTCAACGGCCATGGCCGGCTCCTGGTCCGGTCCTCTGGAACCGAGCCGGTGATCCGCGTGATGGGCGAAGGCGATGACCGCTTCCTGGTCGAGGACGTCGTCGATCACATCGTCTCCGCGCTCGGCCAAGCCGCCGCTGCCGCCTGAAGCGACCGATTTTGCGAGCCTGATTGCATTTCAGCCATCGACGAATGACGGTGGTCGGCTGCGCGCCGTCGTCGTAGGAACTTCGCATCAGATCAGAATTGCAGAAGAATCTGCCGGGGACGCTCCATTGAACAGGCCGACCGCCGCTTCCGAACGAGCGCTGGCCATGCCGGTCGCCGCACCCAAGGCAGCGAGCGTGAGCGCGGTGAAGGCCGCCGGGCCGGCCTATATCGTGCTGGTCGGCATCAGCCTGTCGCATTTCCTCAACGACACCATGCAGTCGCTGATTTCCTCGGTCTATCCGCTGCTGAAGGACAGCTACGCGCTGGACTTCGCGCAGATCGGCTTGATCACGCTGGCGTTCCAGTTCACCGCGTCGTTGTTGCAGCCGCTGGTCGGGCATTTCACCGACAAGAAGGCGCAGCCGTTTTCGCTCGCGATCGGCATGTCATCGACCTTCTTCGGCCTCTTGCTGCTCAGCACGGCGCGCCAATACAGCACTATCCTGGTTGCAGCCGCCATGATCGGGCTCGGCTCCGCGGTGTTTCATCCGGAGTCGGCGCGGATCGCGCGATTGGCCTCCGGCGGGCGCTACGGCTTCGCGCAATCGGTTTTTCAACTGGGCGGCAGTTTCGGCACCTCGATGGGACCGGTGCTGGCGGCGCTGATCGTCGTGCCGTTCGGCCAGCCCTCGATCGCCTGGTTCTCATCGATCGCCTTCGTCGCGATCGTCATCCTGTGGCGGATCGGGCTGTGGTACAAGCCGCAGATCAGGGCCAGGAAGTTTGCACCCATCGATCCGGATCCGGATGCACCGGACTCGCGCCGGGTGCGGATCGCGCTGGCCGTGCTGGTGGCGCTGTTGTTCTCCAAGCAGCTCTATGTCTCCAGCCTGTCGAGCTACTACATCTTCTATCTGATCGACAAGTTCGGCGTCTCGACCCAGACGGCGCAGATCTATCTCTTCATCTTCCTTGCAGCGAACGCGGTCGGCGCGTTTCTCGGCGGCCCTTTGGGCGATCGTTTCGGCCGCAAGATCGTGATCTGGTTCTCGATCCTCGGCGCGCTGCCGTTCACTTTGGCGCTGCCCTATGCCGGGCTTTATGCCAGCGCGGTGTTGTCGGTGTTCATCGGCCTGATCATCTCCTCCACCACGTCGTCGATCATCGTGTTCGCGCAGGAATTGGTGCCGCA
>NZ_JBAURI010000964.1:0-3440 GCF_049581145.1 Bradyrhizobium sp. | reverse complement strand
CTCCAGGCCGGCTGTTTCCAGCGCCGAACCCAGGGCGCAGGCCGTTGGCGCCGTGTGACAGGCTTGCAGGATCGCGCAATGTTACCGCGATTTAATGTTGCGCTTGATGCTCATCAAGCGCTGGGTGCGACCGAGGGCCCATCGTAAGGTCTTCGACAGGAGAACGTTCATGTTGCGTAAAACGATCATCGCCCTCGTCGCGATCACAATAGCTGGCTGCGCACTGCCATCCGGTGCATCAGCCCACGGCGCGGGCGGGGGTGGCGGCGGCCATGGCGGCGGAGGTAGCTTCGGCGGCCATGGGGGCGGAGGCTTTGGTGGCCACGCTGGCGGCGGCTTCGGTGGCTTCCACGGCGGCGGCTTCCATGGATTTCACGGCGGTGGCTGGGGTTTTGGGGTCTATGGGCCGTACGGGTATGATTACCCCTACGGCTATTACCCGGATGACGAAGACAACGATGTGGTCTGCTACGTGCGCCGGCAGCGGGTTCACACCCGACATGGATGGTTCATCCGTCGGATCCGCTTTTGCGAGTAAAATCGTAAGACATCAACCCGCCGGCTCGCGCCGGCGGCCCAGCATGGCCTGCTGGATGGCGCAGCCGGCCATCGCGCACCGCGAGCCCCGCCGGATGACGGCCAGACCTCAGGCGACCTTAACGCCGGTCAACTCGGCGATCTTCCTGGCGTGAGCGACCGCGGCCAAGGCGCCGGTCGTCTTGGTCATGAGGTCGAGGGTCTCGTCGTCGTCGCCGACCGGCGTCAGCGCCGGGTCCATATATTTGCCGGCATCGCGGTCGCGCATGATCGCGCTTTGCCAGATCAGCAGTCGGACGGCTGCTCGGATCAGGATTGCGTGCTTGACCAGGGTCTCCCAGCACAACCGCGGCCAGAACGACCAGGCGTTCTCACGCGCCAGACCGGGCCGGCGCTCCGAGGGATGCTTGAGGCGGAGGATGCCGCCCTGCAGCGGGTGGACGTTTTCGAGCCGGTCGGTGGTCGAAAAGGTCAGCAGATATTTTGCCAGATTGCCGATCGGCACCCCCACGGCGGCGGCACGCCGCAGCAGGGTTTTCATGTGCGCCGGCGTGTAATAGAGCAGCCAGGCCTCATGGTAGATGTCCTGCCACTGCTTTGCGCTCATCTTCGCATGGGCCGTGCAGACATGTTCGACGTCGTAGCGGTTGAGGTCGCCGTCCATCGCGACGCCGTTCCTCCAGAGCGTCTGGTGATCCTCCGAACC
This sequence comes from Bradyrhizobium sp., assembly GCF_049581145.1. GTDB lineage: Bacteria > Pseudomonadota > Alphaproteobacteria > Rhizobiales > Xanthobacteraceae > Bradyrhizobium. The sequence continues at coordinate 2,197 of NZ_JBAURI010000964.1, read as the reverse complement.
GGGGAGCGGTGTCAGGCAGAAAAACTCGAGCAGGTCGATCGGCAATTCCTGCTGGATGATGGCGATATCGCGCCTGATCGTCTCCGGCGTGTCGGCTGGAAAGCCCAGAATGTAGCCGGCGATGGTCAGGATGCCCTGTTGTTTCCAAGCCAGCAGCATCTTGCGGTATTCGGTGATCTTGTTCTGCCGCTTCTTCGCCGCCGCCAGATTGTCGGGGTTGATGTTCTCCAGCCCGATGAAGACCTTGTTGACGCCGGCGCGCTTGGCCTTTTCGATGAAGTTCGGAATCCTGTGGCATAGCGTGTCGACCTGGATCATGAGGCCGAGCGGGATGCCCTCGCGCTCACGCAGCTCGATCAGGCGGTCGAAGGTTGCCTCCCATTCCTTGTTGCGCGCGAAATTATCGTCGGTGATGAAGAATTTACCGATGCCCTGCGCCCAATTGAGGCGCACGAGGCGCTCGATATCGTCGGCCGAACGATAACGCGATTTGCGGCCCTGCACATTGATGATCGTACAGAACGAGCACTGGTAGGGGCAGCCGCGGCCCGCGTCGAAACTGGAGCTGGCGCCGAGCGTGCGCTCGATGTATCGCTTCGGCAGGAACGGCACCGGCATGCCCTCCATCCCCGGCAAATCCTTCATGTAGTTGTAGACCGGCGCGAGCCGCCCCGCGGCCACGTCGGCAAGGACCGCTTCGAGCCGTCCCTCGGCTTCGCCGGCAAAGATCGCGACACCCATCTCGCCGCAGGCATCGAGATCAACCGCGTGGCCGTCCAGCATCGACAGGCATCCCGAGACATGAAAGCCGCCGATGAGCACGGCAATTCCGGCGGCCCGGAACGGGCGTGCGATATCGAGGGCGCGGGGATATTGATTGGATTGAACGCCGACCAGCGCCACGCATCCGAAGTCGTCATGGCGCTTGAATCGGGATACCAGTGCCGGGATATCGACACGTGTGTTGGTCTCGTCGATCACTTCGATGTCGATCGTGACGTCCGGTCCAAGCACTCGCCGCTCGGCGCAATCGGCAGCGATGCCATAGACGGCGGCAAGCGAATTTGACGGCGTCATCGCCCGCCACCATCGGATCACGTATCCGTCGTCGTCGTAATGTGACGGCTTGATCAGAATGAGCTGAAAACGTCGCCTGGGCGCCACGATGGGCTGCGGCACTAATTATCTCCAAAATAATGGCTTGAGCGCGTTAACATGGCGGCCGGCGAAAAGCACATGACTATTTGTTCAGGCGTCGTTCGATGACGATCGCGATAGTCTGCGCTCAGCAGCGCCGGAGCCGGGGGATTCGCGCCTAATTGTGGTCAGCCCCCCTATTCCCGGCCCGATGATGATATTTGCGTTGTGGCGAGCGGCCCCGCACAGCTTCAGGTGCAGCCCGATCGACCGGCTGTTTCGTATCGTTCTCTCGAGATCACGGGGCGGAAGATCAGGCGGCTGCCGGCCGGCTGCCGCGACATCGACCTGTCGGACCTGGACAGGGCAGGCCCGCGCAACGCTGCAGGCACAGTCGGACAGGAATCGGTCTGCCAGCAGGTCGACGACGTCGTCCTCCGTCCCGATGTGACGGACCGGGCTGCGACAGAGCGACGCAATCCCGCACGGCGACCGTCGCGGTTCCGGCGAAATTACCGCGGGTCGGAGCGACCCGGCGTCGCGGAGGGTCGGCAGTTAGGGTGCCGCCATCGTGCAATTCGTTCGTCGGGTAATCGGCCCGCGCGAAGAAGATCCGGCGCTGGTTAGCGAGATCCGATATTTGTTGTTTTTACAATATACTTCGCCCGGAGGCCGCTGACGGGCCAATCCGCCACAGCGCAAAGAGCGGACGCGAATGCACGTCCGATGATGAACTCCGCGATAGAAGCAAGCTCATCCTGACGAACCGATCGCGCATATCGGGGAGCCTGTCATCAGGCCGCGGGCGGCGCCGAAGCGCCGACCCGCTGTCTCGGATCGCGGTTCGCTATCTTTGATGACCCAGTCCGATCCCGAGCTTCAAGGCCTTCTGTCGCAGCGAGCCCTCCGAGCGCTTCATCAATTTCGCCAGTTTCGTGACCGGCGTTCTGGCTTTGGAATGCATCTTCAACAGCTTGATATCAGCTGCGGTATATTCCTTGCGGGCGATCTTTTTCTTGACTGCTTTCTTGGCCACTTCCATCTCCAATCTGATAAGGAG
>NZ_JBAURI010000963.1:0-3430 GCF_049581145.1 Bradyrhizobium sp. | reverse complement strand
AGAATGATAATCGGGAAAAGCGCCGCTCGCCAAGGCTCGACGCAACGTCGAAAACCGACCTAAAACAATGTGCAGACAAACACTTGGGAACGCCGTTCCGGACGCGGGGAAACCCGCTTTATCTTGCCCTCACTCCCTCGCCCTCGTAACCGTCCGAGTCCTGCACATCTTTCGGATATTTTGTTCTCGTTTCATTTCAGCCAGTCTGGTTCTCCAGCTGCACTGGAGAATCTCCGATGGCACGGCGCCGTTCGTGGGTAAAGGCCGACAATCCGTTTTGGTCGAACCATGTCGTGGCCTGGTCTCGAAGCGCGCCCGAAGCGGCACTGCTGCCGGAAACACGATCTGCTGCACCATCGCCCTCTTCTGCTCGTCACTTAAGCGACGGCGGTTCGATCGCCCGTCCGCTTCTTGCGGTGTCAACCAACGCCGCTTCGTGGACGACGCAAGAGTCCAAAATCGCCGGTGCCTCCGCCGCCGAGGTCCCAGCCTCCTTCAGTCCGAGCTGTCGGCCTGACCGCGTCGTACCGCTTTGAGCCGGACTCCAGGCTCGTCACCGTCGCTGAACTCGATACCTGCCGCCTCCAAGGCTCGTCGTAGTTTGTCGACGGTGGCTGTAAGGGCCGATATCGGTCCGGGAGTCCGCTCAATCCGCTTGATGGTTTCCAGCGAAACGCCGGATTTGTCGGCGAGCTCGCGCTGCTCGATCCGAAGCATTGCGCGTGCGCCTCTAATCTGTTCGCTGGTCAACATTACGCCCCAAGTGCAAATTCTTGCACCTGAGGTGTTGACACATCAGGGGCAATGAAGTACTCTTGGAGCGTAACATCGTTGCCCTTTTGGGCAAACGGTAGCGTGCGCCTATCTCACAGAATATCTCGCGAATTGCTGTGGGGGACAGTTGTGGGCGCGCGCGGCGCCGTGAATGGCAGGATGGGCCCGTGACCGACCAGCCCGTAAGCGACTGGCCCCAAACCAGCACAGATCTGCTATTGGCGTGCCCAAGGACCACTCCAGAAGCGGACGATTCGCCGCTACTCGCCCTCGAAAGACAGTTCAACACAATCTTTGCGGAATTGCTGGCCGTGCAGTCGGCGGGCGGTCATCCAAGTAGATACCATCCTGCGCAGCCGCCCGGACGATTGATAGCCGAAACCCGCGTCGAAGCGCACAATCATCATGATAAAGTTGCGACTCAACAAATCGAGTCGATCCTGGCCCGGCTGTCTCCTATTGAACAGGCGATCATGCAGACGCAAGCGCGTACGATCGCAGGATTGGGTGTGAAAGCGCGCCACGCGGCCTATGTGATGTCCCATTATTGGGAAACGCCCATCGACCGGGTTGATTGGGATGCAAGGGCCGTACGCCTCCTGATCGAAGCAATCTGCGACGTCGCCCGCACGCCATTGCCCTTTGCAACTTGAGAGACGGCAAATAGTCGCCCTACACGTCAAACTTCTTTGCAACGCGCGCCGGAAATGAGCAACGCGAATGGGCATCGTATCAATCATGGCCGCGATCCTCGAAGAGGAATTGCGAGAACGCGGCATTTTTGAGCTAACCCAGCTCGAATGCGAGACAATGGTCCGCAGCATGGTTGAACGTACGGCTGAACTCGAGGCTGACGTCAAACGATATCAATTGGAACGCTCCTCCAGGGACAGTACGTGAGGGACTCAGGCAGCTGGATATCGGTACGAGCCATTTTTCACGTCGGTTCGATCTTGGAGGCATCTGCGACCGCAGGTGCATAGGGTGTGAGAAAACCTTGCTTTCTTTTCTTGGGCCTTCAGTTGGCTTCTCGCTGGGTGTCGTATCTTGTCTCCGGGTTGACGGTTCAAACCACGTCTCACCGAAACCGACGTCTCGATGGCTTCGACCGTTCAACAGGCTATGATCTCGCCAACGTCTCGGCGGACCGGTCAGCCTCGTCTTGCTTCGTGGCCATCCCGGAAAATGCTCAGCGTGCGCCCACGCGCCTCGTGCGTGTGCCGGCGGCGAGCAGCAGCGCCACAGCCAACGGATCGAACACGGCGACAAGCGCCAGAGTGAGCACGCGGAGCGGTCGCACGATGTCGGTGGCCGGTGTGCCGATCAGCTCTGCGAGATATCGCACTGGACCGACGGCGGCCTCGGCGCGACGGCGCTGGGCGTCAAGCTTCTGCTTCTCCATCTGCAGGGCGGCAAGCGCCTGAGCCTCGCGGTGACGTGCCGCAACGATCTCGGCGCGATCACGGCGCTTCTGGTCAGAAATCGTCATCGCGCCGACGGGGCGGCCAAGCCGTGTCGATTCCTCGATGGCCGCGTCGATCTGGCGATGCGCCGATCGAGGTCGGCAATTGTCTGGCCCTGGATGGCGAGCCGGGCCTCGGCGTCTGCAGTGCTATCCGCGAGCGCCAGATCGATGGCCGCCATATGATCAAGGTGGGCGCACGTCAGGAATCCGAACACGCCGACCGCATTCAGGCTCATCAACACGGCGATCATTGCGACGAGCACCAGGCGCAGGAGCGACGGCGCCGATTGCCAATACTCGGTCAGCCAGGCCGCTGCGACGAGCTTCCCGGCTTCCAGCGCCGCGCCCATGGTGATCACGGGCCAGAACGCGCCGGCAAAGATCGCGGTGAGGCCATCTATAGAGAAGCCGGCTGACACGCAAGGCGAGCGCCAGCGCCACGATGAATGCGGCGAGCTTGACCGGTGACATGGAACGCCGCGGCACCGCAGTCGCAGGCATGACTGTGACATCACGGCCTCGGTAACAGCCGGTGTGACGGACGTGGTTACGATGATCGCTTCGGCGTTACGGCTGATGTGACCGGCGTCCTGCCACGCCTTCAACCGGCGACCGGTCCGCATCCGGTTCCAGCCCCACTGGCGGCCGAGTTCCGCCGCGCTGGCGGTCACGCGTCCATCGGGCTGAGAGCGCAGCCGGGGCAGCGCCTCCATGTCATCGAATGGCCGGGCCGGAACGGTTTTGGTTATGATGAGATGCTGCTCCTCGAATATTGGCTCGACCGCGCGAAGGTCTTGCCTGGCCGGTCCGATGGCGATGAGGCTGAACCCCAAGCCACCATGATCCGAACCCTGTTGTGACCGGAGAACCGGTACAGTTCGTCCGCGCGAGTTGCGAAACTGCGATCTCGGACTGAGTAGCCGGGCATAGTGTCGCCAAATAACGGTGCGGTATGATCGCCGCTACGCGAAACTGGAGCCGAGACTGCGCAGCTCCAGGCTGTCACCAGCATCCAGGAAAGGTGGCACGTGGTACGCAGCAGCTGAACGGCCAAACTGCACGCCGTAGCACGCTGCATCGCTCCAAGAGACAGCCGACGGTGCGAGCCCCATTACACCGGTCGGCCGTCGGACCCGTTTGGATGACATCGTATTGAGCGCCGTGTGGCTCTTGTTTCCGCGAGCCGGGCCG
>NZ_JBAURI010000962.1:0-7114 GCF_049581145.1 Bradyrhizobium sp. | reverse complement strand
ACCGTATCTGCTGTTTGAAATTCGAATTCGAATTCGTCGGCTTGGCAGGGCGCACCTGCGCCGCGCCCACCGTGCCATCAAAAAAAATTGGGCTCGCGTGATCGATTCATGCAATCGATCGATCGCGCTCATGACGTCGAGCTATTCGTACGGCTTGATCGACGGCCACTTTGCCCCTGATCGCGACCGACGCGCGCTACTGTTCTGACGACAGGCGGACCAATTGGCGTCCGCCGTTCATCTCCTTGAGACTGTTGACGTAATTTTCAGGACGCAGCCACCGGTAGGGGGTCTTCAATCCCATGAAGCTCGCGATGTTGCCAATGAACCCGGTGCAATTGAATGTCTCGGCATTCCAGACCGGCGAATTTGCCTGCAACTTCTTGATATAGGCAAAAACTCTCTTGGCGTCGGCTTCGTCCAGATAGACCCGGTAGCTCGCGGTCAAGTATTCCGGGTCAAGATCACCGTAGCTCGCACCGGTCTCCGACGGAACCAATGTCATGTAGCCAATGACGTAAGTCAGCTCGTTTCCCGCGGGCGTAAGGCCCGCGACCTCGACCTGTCGCTCGCTCGTCTTGCCGTACCAGACGAAGGCGTGTCCCCAGCTCGCTGCCGTCCTGGCTCGGAAATCGACGTAATACGGGCCCTTTGCCGAGGCGTGCCGTATCGTCGACATCGGCGTCGATTCAGGGGATGTTTCAGCCGACGCAAGCGCGTTCGCGTCGGCGACCCGCTTGTGGACCTTGTGGGAATTGAAGCGCTCCATTCCGGCGCGAGCATCAGCCTCATCTGCGGAAGCAGACTGGAGACTGCACTGCAGCACCGCCGCGAGCGTCAGTCCCCCAAGCAGGTATCCTCTCATCAATCGACTAGACACGCTTCGCCTTTCCACACAATTTGCGAGACTGTACGTATCGAACTGTCGCTATCGAAACTGTCAGTATTTTGCAGCGACGGGAGCTTTGCCGACCGGATTCTTCCCGATGGGGGCCTTGCCAATCGGCATCTTGCCGATGCTCGCCTCTTGAGTCACAGGCTGAGGGCGGGGGAAATCGGCGGCGCTGGCGGCAGTCACCATTGCAAGCGTTGCACCCGCCACGATCAAGAATTTCATCACGCTATCTCTCCTTCGTGAATGAAGACTAACGCCGTAGTATAACGGTTTCTTCTCGGTCACAGTATGACGATCAAGAGGAGGCTTTCAAAAACGCGTTGAACTGCGGCAGATATGACACAGTCGGTTCCATTCCGACGTACGCGCAGGCCGATCACCGTATGGTCTGAGAGACCAACCGTCCGCCCTGGTTCCCTACTGTGCGATGCCGGCCTCAACCTTGAACTCGGCCAGCGCATCGAGCGGCTGGGTTTTCACCAGCTGCACGAGCTACAGCGCGGGGGCATGCGCGCGTGGTATCAGCTCGATCGTCAGCATGCGCCGCGGGGTCTCGATGAAGCGTGCCAGCGCTTCGGTGATGGTCGCGGCATCAGGATTGGTGACCGTCGGCGACGTGCCAGCCGACCTGATCTTGTCGGCGATGGCGCCCCTGGCATCGTCGGCACTGACATTCTGGGTGCGGGCATATCATGTCGCGCGCTTGTGCGGGCGTCGGCTGGGTGCCGGCTGGCGGCATCATGGCCAGGAGCGCGGCAATCTGCAGCCGCGAGGGGCGGAGCCCGACATCGTCGACGGTTATCCCCTCGACGCGCGTATGGCCTTGCCGGACACGATCGTATAGGCACCGGTCGACACTTGGCGGTACGCGCCGTGATAGTTGTCGTCGTTGGCGTTGTTCGGATCGAGCACCGCGGCGATCGCGCCCGTGTCGATGTCGGATGACACGAGGTTGACGACATTGCCGTTGAGCTTGTCCGTCCTGCCCGCCTGTTGCGTGGTGAGCGCAAAGTCGAAAGAGGCGCATTTGATGCTGGCGATCTTGCCGCTCTTGATGCCCTCGACCGCCAAGTCCGAATAGGTGATGTCACCTCCGACCGTCGCGGCCATGCCGACATCCATGGTCGCGACCAGGCTTGGGACCGCGACCGAAGCGGCGCTGATGGCGGAGAATTGCTCGAGGCCGAACCGGTAGAGATCGACGATCGACGACGAGGCCGGTTGCCCGCGCACGGCCAGGGGACCGGAATAGTCCTTCAAAGTGATCCGCGGCGCCTTGTAATCGATGTGAAAGCCGGCCGGCGCGGCCGTCCCGCCGCTGACTTCGACGTCGGTGGCATCGATGCTGTCGGCTGTGACATGCATCGCATCCGGCTGGCTGACGCCCGAGGCGGTGAAGCTGCCGATCTTCACGCTGAGCGGCGGTTGGGCTGCCGTCTCGCCCTGGATATCGGCGACCGTGATGGTGCGCTTCAACAGGTCGAACTTCACCACGCCGTGGCTCGCCTTGCCTCCCGTCCTGCGGATTTGCTCGAACGCCGCGTCGACCTGGGCCGCGACCTGGTGCTGCATGTAAGACTGGAAGCCAAAAAAACCGGCCACCGCGAGCGCGATCGCGGCGAGGGCTCCGATCAGGATTTTTGCCATTCGGTTCTTCTCCGGTTGCCGAAGTTGTAGGGGGTGGGATCAGAGTGTCACAACCCCGGTCGATAACAAGGGGAGGGCCATTTCGATGCTGCGGCAGCGTGCTGGCGGAGCCGGCTCGTCGGCCGTAGCTCGCGAACGGTCGCCTGCGAAAGGCGTAATCCGCCGTGTCGGCGAACCAAGACGGCGGATCACGAGCCTGCGGACTGTCGATCGGGCCGCACTCGATTGAGGCTGAGCGCTTGCAAAGCCCATCCTACAAGGATCGATTTCATTGGAATGGACCGTCTAATGACCGAGCTTGATGCCGGCTTGCTTGATCACCTTCGCCCATTCCGGCGTTTCTTTCCTGATGATCGCTGTGAACTCGGCCGGCGTGTCGCCGACCGGCTCGAGGCCGAGTTCGTCGAACTTGCTGCGCACCTCCGGCATCGTCAGCGCCGCGACGGTCTGCCCGTGCAATTGATCCAGCACCTCGGCCGGCGTGCCGGCCGGCGCCAGCAGCCCGAACCAGGGCACGGCCTCGAAGCCGGGAAATCCGGACTCCGCCATGGTCGGCAAATCGGGCGCCAGCGCCGAGCGCCTGATCGAGGTGATGGCCAGCGCGCGCAATTTGCCTTGGCGCGCGAGCGGCATCACGTTCACTATATTGGCGAACGACATCGAGATGCGGTTCGCGACCAGGTCCGGGATGAACGCCGTGGTGCCGCGATAGGGCACGGCCGCGATATCGATATGCGCCATGGATTTGAACAATTCGGCGCCGAGATGCTGCGACGTGCCGACGCCGGCATGGCCATAGGACAGCTTGCCGGGCTCCGCTCTGGCGAGCGCGACCAACTCCGCCACGCTGCTGACCGGCAGCTCCGGCGGGACGGCGAGCACGTTGGCCGCGATGAACACCTGCGAGATCGGCGCGAAATCCCTGAGCGGGTCGAAGGGCAGCGTGTCATACAGGCCGGGATTGATGACCAGCGAGGCGTTGCCGCCCATCAGCAGCGTGTAGCCGTCGGCGGGCGCCTTGGCGACGCGATCGGTGGCAATATTGCTGCCGGCGCCGGGAACATTCTCGACCACGAATGGCGTGCCGAAGACGTCCGTGAACCGGTCGGCAAGAATCCGCGCCGCCAGGTCCGGCGCCGTGCCGGGCGTGAAGCCGACCAGGATTTTCACCGGCCGGTTCGGATAATGAGATTGCGCCGAGGTGATCTGCGCCGCGAACAGCACGGATAAGACGGCGAACAGCTTCGCGATGAGCTTCATCGTTTCCTCGATCGTCCCGCATTGCACGGTCTTTGCCGGCGGACTTGACGGGCAGTGTGGCACCGGCGCACAGCGCCGGCAAGGCGGCGCAGCCGGCAAACTCACGCGCGGAACGGCGCGCCGCGATCACCAACGTTCGCCGCCATCGCTTGTCGTCTCGATGCCGTCGCCTCGGCCTTCGGGAAACAGCTCGGCGCGCGCGCCGTGCCGAAACCACCAGTATCGCCAATTGCGCGCGCGGGTCACAAGCCCACGCTTGAACGGATCGATGCCGCAATGTTCACTGCGAAGTTGAACATGGCGAGCAGAGTAGCGCATTTGTGTTTTCGTTAGCGGAAGTCAAAGCGGCGGACGACGCCCAGCGGGCCGCGCGTTGCGCGACCCGATGGGCTCCAATCCGCCTACGAGCGGGCGCTGTGGCAACACCGGGGATTTGTTCATGTGGCCAGCCGATGCGCTGAAGGAATGGCACGATTTCTACATGCTGGTCGGAACGGCCGGGGCGACGTTGCTCGCCTTGCTGTTCGTGGCCGTCTCGCTCGGCACCGGGTTCCTGACCGTGGAGCGCCAGGGCGCCACGCGGACCTTCATGAGCCCGGTGGTGATCCATTTCACCAGCGTGTTCTTCCTGTCTGCCATCGCCCTGTTTCCATCGCATCAGGCCAAATTTTTCGCCGCGCTGATCGGCGCAACCGCTGTGATCGGTGCGACCATTTCGACCTATATCACGGTCAAGGTCGTGCGCACCGATATGACGAACTACTTGGAGGACTACCTGGCCTACGGTATCTTGCCGGGCCTCGGCTACCTCGCGCTGCTCACGGCTGCCGTGTCGATCTATTTCGAAAAAGACTTCGGGCTTTATGCCCTCGCCGCCGCCCTTCTGCTGTTGGCGATCGTCAATATCCGCAATGCCTGGGACCTCACGCTCACCATGGTTCAGCGGCACCGTGGAGACGACTAGGTACAAGCGATTTTGAAGTTCAACTCATATCGATTGGCGGTCATCATCAACGACGACGTCATTCCGGGCTCGCATATGCGCGCGGCATATGCGAGACCGGAATCTGGTCCGCGGAATTCAAATCTTCGGGCAGAGCAGGATGCAAAATACGAGGTCGCACCCAGCGGCCACGACGGCCTCACCCTCTTGCTCTCTTGATTTCGATGTTTGGCGCCTCCGGCCGCAGGTAGACGACCAGGCAGAGGCAGATCAGGGTCATGCCGCCGATCGGATATCTCAGCGCAACAACGGCGGCGGAGATGAAGAGCCCGAGCGTGATTAGCGATCGCGCACGCATCATGACGCGCGCATGGCGCGGCACCTCCCCGCCTTGAGGCCGATCGACGGCCTCCAGATGCAGGAGGATATACATGACATTGATCAGAACAAACACGCCTGCGTAAAGCGAGACGGGATGGCCGCAAGCTCGGTTTGCGCAATCCAGGCCGTCGAGAACGGCATCAGCGAGACCGCGAACAAATGTGCAAAATTACTCCAGATCAGGCGGCCGGTAACGACATCCGCGTGGCGAAAAAGATGGTGATGGTTGATCGAGACGATGAGCGGGCTTCAACCGGCGGAGCAAGTCATCCAGGGAGGCGGCGCTGATCGCAGCTTCCTCATGATCCTCGATCGGCATTTCGTCGCCGAGCGCCAACGCCGTGAAGCGCGACGCGTCTCGAATGCGGTCGATCCATTTGTCGCGTGCGATCGCCGTGACCCATGCTCCGAAGGGTTTCGAAGGTGCATAAGTGTGCCGCTTGGCATGGATGGCAAGAAGGCTGTCTTGCCTCGCATCGTCAGCCGCGGAGGGCGGAAGGCGCCGTGCATAATAGCGTCGCAGCCAGATGTCCAATTCGCGAAGTAATTGCTCGTAACACCGGCGTTCACCAGCCTGGGTTGCGACCATGAGACGGCCCCATCGCTCGGAGCGGCTGTCCCACGTCTCGCAGCGCGATCTCATTGGCGCGTCCTGTCGCGGACAAGCCGCGAAGTGGGAGGGTGGCGGCGTCAGTGTGGCGTCGCCGGGGCGTGACGGCGAAGTGACGATGGAAGCGTCGACATTGTTATCGTCGAGAACGCGCATTGGTAAAGACTCCTCGCGACACGATCGAGCAGGCTTACGATTGCGAACGGCTTTCTGAGCAGACATTGAGCGCCGGTGGAGATGGCGTCATCATCCAGATGCCCGTCGGGCAGAGCGGTGATCAGGATCACGGATGGCATGTCGTCCTGTTCCTGGAGCCTTCGCACCAGGTCCAGGCCGCTCATTCCTGGCATGTGAATGTCGGCGATGACGCAGTCGAAAACAGCGACATTGGGTGACGCCAGAAAGATTTCCGCCGAGCCGTCGCCACAGCGTCGAGCAGGTCCTGATCCCGCATCGGCTTGGTGAGGAAGTCGACGGCGCCAGCCTTCATGCCCTTCACGGACATCGGAATATCGCCATGGCCGCTGATCAGAATGACAGGCAGCCGGACAATCAAATTCATGAGCCAGCTCAAGCTGATTTGGTGTCCAGACCTTCGCGGCTAAAATCTTTCTCCCCGATGACCGGCTCCGCCAACCCGGAATCTCGAGATTCCGGGTTCGATGCCAACCGGTCGCTTCGCGCCCTGTCGGTGCCGCCCGGGAACGACGATCGCAAAATGGCTGTTTGAAAATTGAATCAGGACACGTGCGGATCGCGTAGCGTGAGCCCGCCTGTGCCCACCATTTCCTCTTGCTCGACTGCAAGACGGTTGGTGCAAACGCGCCCACCCTGCGGGCTCGAAAAACCGGCCACGCTGTCGTGGCCGGCTTGATCGTCCGGAACGTCCGAGCCTGTTACTTGCGCTGGTCGATCGGGACGTAATCGCGATGGGTAACGCCAGTGTAGAGCTGGCGGGGACGGCCTATCTTCTGCTGCGGGTCCTCGATCATCTCGCTCCACTGGCTGATCCAGCCGACGGTGCGAGCCACCGCGAACAACACAGTGAACATCGAGGTCGGGAAGCCCATCGCCTTCAGCGTGATGCCCGAATAGAAGTCGACATTCGGGTAGAGCTTACGGTCGATGAAATACTGATCGGAGAGCGCGATCCTTTCGAGTTCCAGCGCGACTTTGAGCATCGGATCGTCGCCGTGTCCGGTCTCCTTCAGCACGGCGTGACACATCTTCTGCATGATCTTGGCGCGCGGGTCGTAGTTCTTGTAGACGCGGTGGCCGAAGCCCATCAGGCGGACGTCGCTGTTCTTGTCCTTGACCCGCGTGATGAAGTCGGGAATGTGCTCGACCGAACCGATGCCGTAGAGCATGTTCAGCGCAG
>NZ_JBAURI010000961.1:0-1958 GCF_049581145.1 Bradyrhizobium sp. | reverse complement strand
CCGCGGCGGCCGCGGCCTGCGGATCGGGTAGCGGCATTATACCGACGCCATCACAGCGGCTCCAGATAGGGCTCCCAGGCGTCGATCGACACCTCCAGCGCCGGATCGGACTCCTTGCCCCAGAGCTCGGCGCCGTTGAACGAGACGGTGTAGAGCCATTGCGGGTCTTCGCCGGCGCCGGTGGCGTTACTGTCGGGAAAGACATGGCAGCCGATCACGCGTTCGATGCTGCCGGCATGGCCGCGGATGTAGCGCGGCAATCGCGTGTGGGTCGGCGGGTGGATCGTCCTGGCGCGGACGCGGTCGCCCACGACGAAACGGGCCGGACGTCTGGCCTCGCGCTCGGTCGGGCCGCCCCGATGCAGCATGGCGGCCACGCCGTCGGCGGTCAGGATTTTGGCGACCGGTTTGGCCGGATGCAGCGAATGTCCCGCCGCGACTTCATCCGGTGCGATCAATTGCCGCTCCAGCATCAGGCGCTCAACGCCGGCGAGCCAGACCTGATAATAGCTGAGGTCGAGATAGTCCGGACGGTCCTCGCGGGCAAAGCGCGACATGTCGATGTTCCAGCCGCCGGGCATACCCATCGCCAGCGTCACGGCAAAGGCGCGGCGCTCCCATTCAGCGTGAAACGCCGGCTCGTCCGGTTCCGGCACCACCGGTCCGGACCATGCGACGCCGCCCATGTCGTGCGCGCCATCCATTCAGGCCACCGCGTGCGGCTGCTTTGGCAAGCCGGTGCCGATCATGCTGTCGCGGGTCACGAGCTCGGCGAGACGGTCCTCGCTCCAGCCCTCGGTGCCTTCGGGCCGCATCGGCAGCACCAGGTAGCGGATTTCGGCGGTGGAATCCCAGACCCGGATTTTCGTCGCCTCCGGCAATTCGAAGCCGAAATCGGCGAGCACGCCGCGCGGGTCCTTCACCGCCTTGGAGCGGTAGGGCGCCGATTTGTACCAGACCGGCGGCAGGCCCAGCACAGGCCAGGGATAGCAGGAACATAAAGTGCAGACGACCATGTTGTGCAGATCGGGCGTGTTGGCCACGGCCACGAGGTGCTCGCCCTGGCGGCCGGCATAGCCGAGCTCGCCGATGGCGGGCGTCGCATCCGAAAGCAGGCGTGCGCGATAGGCCTGATCGACCCAGGCGCGCGCGACCACACGGGCGCCATTGCGCGGCCCGACCCTGGTCTCGTAGGTCTCGATCAACAGATCGAGCGCCGCCGGATCGAGATAGCCCTTCTCGGTCAGCACGGTTTCGAGCGCGCGCACGCGCAGTTCGGTCTCGGACAGGTCCGAATGATCGTGGTCGCTGTGCAGATGATCGGCCATGGACGGAAAATGGCGTATTATTTCGGCGATGTCGAGGCATCGGCCTCCCCGATCGTTCAGCGCAGCGTGGGGCAGGGGCAGCAGTCCGATCGATGGGCCGCTGTCACAGGAGACGGAACGACCAAGTTGCACCTGAACGGCTTCAGGTTCAGTGACACCTCAATGAGGCCAGCCATGTCGCGAAAAACGCTTTGGAACATCGTTCAGTCGCTGGCCTGCCCGCTACGGTTGCTGCGGCCGACCACGGCGCTCCCCGGGCCTGTCAGGGCCACCGGGCGGTCGCCTCGGTCGCCGATCACCTCCATCCGGCCTTGAACGAGCGCCTGATTGGATAACCCGCGCCCGAGTTGGGTAGCGGGTCGATTGTCGGCCCGCACGGCGGTGCGTCCAACCGCCGTTCACGAGCCCGAAGGGTTCGCCGTCTTCAAATCGCCCAACAACGCTTTGGCGTCCTTCAGGTCGGGAGTATCGAGCCCTTCCACAAACTGCCTGTCGATCTGCGCGACAAGCTCGTACGCCTCGCGGAGCCGGTTCTGATCTTGCCAGACCCGGCCGAGGCTTGTCGCAGCCCGCAGCTTGAAGGAGAGGGCGCCCTGACGGTCGGCCGTCTCGATCGCCTGCAGCAAACTG
>NZ_JBAURI010000960.1:0-18798 GCF_049581145.1 Bradyrhizobium sp. | reverse complement strand
CGTCTATCTTTGGCGGCATGTCGAAATGCCGCAATTCACAAAAATGAAGGCCAGCAAGGAGGGACAGAACCATGCCAAACGGCTGGAAGCGCTTCGCGCGGACCTCAAGGACGGCCTAATAACCTATTTGATCTATATGCCGAGCGTACGGAAATTCTTCGTTGAGGATCTTCCGCGTGTTTTGCGTCTTGGCGACACCGAAGGCTGGAATGCCGTCGACTACCATGTCAATCCGCGATGCAGCTCTTGCGACTGGCTCGGCAATACGCTCTGGTTGTCGACGGCCGACAAAGCGATCGTTAAAGCCCATCCCAATCATTACTGCTCACACAACGCAGAAACATCCGATCATTTGTCGAAGATGCCTTCGTTAAGTCGCGGCGCGAGCAAGGTGCTCCACAATGGGGGACACCCAACAGTTGGCAAAGTCGTCAACATCAATGCGAGCTCGGACGTCCTCCGCAAACACGCTTTCCTAAAGAAGGATCGTGCTCAGATCGGCGCGCGGGCAAGCTCGATCGTCCAGAACGCAGTTACCGTCGACCAGCACGCGAAAGTAGCTGGTTTGGCCCGCGGCAGGAACGCCGAGTACGACATCGTGGTGAATTTTGATGCTGGCTCCGGCTTCCTGACTGGCGTTGCCGTACGGGGTATTCTGTTTGCCCCTTTTGGAAAGAAGTTTCCAGTCGAAGGGGGCGAACCAGCTTCATTCAAGTCTTATGGCGAGTCCGCATTTGTTATCAACAAAGACCAGCTTATCGCTGAGTGGGCCGCGCTCTCTTCATTTATTGAAACACTTGGCGGGTGGATGGAGAACAGCGAAGCGCTATTTACTACGCACGGATTTGGTGGAGTTCGAACTCAGATATGCTTTTGGGAACTCCGGCAGTACGAAGAGCTTTGCAATGCGTTTGGCAGGCATTTGCTGGAAGTTCTCAATCTGCCAAGCCGGGCGCAACGGGCGTTGGCATGGATTTTCCCGCCCGAAGAGCTCATGGAGAAGTCGGACGCAATTTGCCCGAACATCGTCTTTATACGCGACATTGTCACAGCGTCCGTGCGCCTGCCTCAACGATTTGCCGTTACGCTTCTGGGTACGGCTGAACACTATTCGCATCCGAGGATGACCCCGCGCAACATCGACAACTACTACATCGAGCCCCTTGGAAACGGTATCCCACGCGAGCGTATCTACGAAATATGGAAATCTCCGACCGGAACAGTCCGTATCTTTGGTCAAGCCAAAAGCGTGACCGAAGCGGTGCAGCGTTACGAGACGGTCCTCAAAGCTCATACGTGGGCGCTGGCAAGCATCGCCGCGCGTCTCCGTGAGGACTTAAAGGCCAATATCGAGGGAAATGCGCCCCCGCTCAACACTTCCATCCCATCAGGTTTGCACGGGGTCGCTTATGACTCGAAACTTTGGGACCGATGGTCGAAGGTGTCTGCCGCGGTCGCCCGCACTGAGCGGCTGAACGCATTTCTCACCCGGCCGGAATGGTTAGAAGCGTCGTACAAAGCTATCATCCTGACGAAGCTTGCCAAGGATCAGCAGAACGGTCTGTACGAATTCGAGGTCAGTGAAGACTCGACCGAGGCGAAGATTGAAGAAGGCGACTATTGCACGCTCGGAATCGTCGACCGGCCAGGCTTTCCCCTTCAGAATGCATCATCGTTGGGCTTGACTGTCCAAGATGAAAGTCAATACGCGCCGATGCACACAGTAATCCTCGTCTTGGTTCATCAGTTCGATCGAGCAGCCAAACGGATAACGGTTCGGATTGCCGCACGTCGTAAGGAAATGCAGTCTTCGTTCAGCGCCGTCATGGCATCGGGGCTTATTCCGCTCGGCAAAGCCCCTCTCTACGTCCTTGAAGGCGCGCCATACGACGACTCTCCGACCGTGAGCGCAATCCTGAAAGCTATTGGCGATCCGGCAGTTGCTGTCGCCGCCAAGGAAGCGTTGGATGCACTCGGAACAACGGCGGCAAAGAAGCTGAAGAAGGGAACCGGCGCCGCGACGCCAGCCGCTTCTGTCCTTTGGCAGGGCGATAAACTTTCGAAGGTCAGTGTGCGTGACGCGAAAGCCGTTGCGGCGCTATCGAAATTTGCCAGCACGACGAATGAACATCCCCTCAATACCAGCCAAATTAACGCCGTCAGCAGCTGTGCCGGAAATCAGCTGGCCATTATTTGGGGACCGCCTGGCACCGGCAAAACAGAAACCCTAGTGGCATTTCTGCACGCAGTCGTGCGAGAAGGAACGACGCGCAAGATATTGCTGACTGGACCGAATTACCGGGCTGTCGAGGAGCTTTCCGGCCGCCTCGCCAAAAATCTGAGCACCGACGCAAAAGCCAGCTGCGACTTTTTCTGGCTTTATTCGCGAACCCGGCTGCCAACGACCGTCGATATTTCCGCCCCTCATCTCAATTTGAAGACAGCGAACCGTGATAGCAATGACGCAGCGTACAACGAACTCCTCCAATCCTTAAGCGATGACAAGCGTACGACGATCGTCTCCACAACGTCCCACATCGTGGATCAGGTGACACGCGACGTAACCGGTTCGGTTCTAGGCCCTGTGTTTCAGTTGGTCGTGCTGGACGAAAGTTCGCAGATTCCATTGACCTTGGCGCTTCGCCCGCTGGCGTCCCTGCGACCCGATGCTCAGCTCATCGTCGCTGGCGACCACAAGCAAATGCCGCCCATCCAGCACTTAGAGCCGCCCAAAAACGCCGAATACCTTGTCGACAGCATTCAGACCTATCTGATCAAGCGCTTCAAAATCGTTCCGGCGCCGCTGCTAATCAACTACCGATCAAACGCAGACCTCGTTGAATATGCCCGGTCTCTCGACTACCCGGCGGATCTCTCGGCCCATTCCCCGGGAAAAGACTTGAAGCTTCTTCATCCGATTGGTGATTATGTTTCAAAACTCCCGGCAGGTATTCCAGCGACAACCGCCTACAGCGAGTTGTTGCTGCCGGAACGACGCGTTACGGCTCTCATTCACGACGATCCGACGTCGTCGCAGGCCAACGAGATTGAGGCAGGATTAGTCGCGGGGCTGGCCTTCGTGCTTCGTCACGCAATGGCAAGCGAGCTCGACACCGGCGCAAAGGCGAGTTTTTCCGCATTTACGGATGACGACTTTTTCAATGAGGGAATTGGTATTGTCACGCCGCACAAGGCGCAAAAGGCTCTCGTCTTACGCAAGATGCGAGAGCTTTTTCCGAAGGCCGACTCGGAAACCGTCTTCAGCGCGATCGACACAGTTGAGCGTTTCCAAGGCGGCGAACGAAATACGATCATTGTAACTTATGGCGTAGGTGACACCGAGATCATCGAAGGAGAGGAGCAATTTCTACTTCAATTGGAGCGGACAAACGTCGCAGTTTCCCGCGCTCGCGCCAAGTGTATCCTTCTGATGCCAAAGTCGCTTGCCTATCACCTCCCGACAGACCAGAAGGCGGCGGAGACGTCGATCGCCCTCAAGTCATACCTGGAGGAATTTTGCGGTAATCGATCCACTATTGCCATCACGCTCAACGGGATAACCAGGTCCGGTCAGGTTCGGTGGCACTAGCTCAAGACGGCATGGAAGTCGAATTCCTCAGAGGGTGCCGAATCTTGCCCCATTTGGTCCGCCTGGCGCTTTCCCGCATGCGCCGTGTCAGCATTACGCACCGAGATCAAGTCCCAGCGTTCTGCCTCCTCAAGTGACCCTAGCAGCAACTCTTTCGCATCGCTCTTTGCTGATGGCAGCGTACCAAATCGTACGTAAAGATGGGCCCCGTTTTCCGATCGCTTCGCGAGGTTCTTCCAAACTCTTGCGAGGTCGAGAATGAAGCCTTGATGGCTCGAATGGCAGATTTGTTCATCCACTTCGTAGTCGACGTCCTCGCTTCCACCGAGAAACCACATACGGAGCCATTGATCCTGAACGTAAGTTCGCATACCATAGTAAGGAGGCGATGTAATGATCAACGATGCGCTTCTGATGTTTCGGTAAGAATCGGAGGATCGCGCATCCGAGCACTTGACGTTCGAAAGCCTTCCGAAGGGATAGCTTTCCAGATCGGTTATGCGTGCCAGCTTTTTCTTGATCACGTCGATGATATTGACATCCGGTGGATAGAGATCTCGCTCTTTCCAAAACTTGACGGAGTAAGCAGGCTTCGATGAAAACGTCCGTGGCATTTGATTGGAAAAATAGCTTGGTATTTCGCCCGTAATTAGCGGCCCGTGCAAACAGCCAAGCGCTGACGCACGTAAGAGCGCCGAGGCGTGCGACGGACGTTCTTCGGCGAGCAATCCTTCACGAAGGCTACAAATTTGGGTGAGGGTCTTCTTTGAGAAGGCGCGATTGAAAAATGCCGAATTCGGCACATGCTTTGGCTTTTTGGCGAGAAGCGCTCGTCCAAGCTCGACAATTTCGTCGAGACCGGCGCTTGCAAGCTTGGCTTGAGCAATCGCAGCTGCGATTGGCGACGTGTCAAATCCGAAGGATGTGAGACCTAAGCGTCTTGCGGCGTAGATTGTTGTCCCTCGACCACAAAAGGGGTCTACAACAACTGGCGAATTCGCTCGGTGCTTCCGCATAATTCTCATGGGATATTCGAGCGGAAACATCGTGTAGTAGGGACAAATTGCGTTGAAGGCAAAGTCCTTTTTGTAAGCTAGCGCGTTCGTCATGACGTACGACACCTGCTCACAGCTTATCGAACACTGAGCCCATCCGCGGGCTGAAGAGGCGATCGTACGTTTTAAGCAAGAACTCGTCAGTCATTCCGGCGACATAATCGCAAATCACGCGCTGGTCGTTTCCGGAAGTGTCATAGGCCTGGCGAGCGTCTTCGGGCAGCAAGGACGCGGGGTTGGAGCATAGCGCTTCGAAGACCGAGACAACCATCTTCTGCCCCTTGAACTCCAGGTGCTGTACGTTCGGTGTCCGGATTACTTTTTCGACGACAAGCGACTGGAGAGCGGACAGAAAGAGCCGCTGCGGTTCACCTAAGACCGCGCGATAGCGGATCAGCGGACTTTGTAAACTTGCAACCTTCTCAATCTCGATGTTTGTAACGAAGTGGTGCACAAGTCGGCTGATGAAGTGTTTGCGCTCTTTTCCGGAGCCAAAGATCTGCGCGACGAAACGGTCATAAACATTATTGGCGGCTTCACCTGGATATTTCTGCTTAAGCGCATCGAGAAAGGGAGCGCTAGCAGCCTCGGAGACGTGCTGTCTGAAATGGCTCTCGCGGATCAAGCCGAGCGCAATGGCGTCTTCCAAATCATGGACACCGTAAGCGATATCATCCGACACATCCATTATGCTGCAGTCGAACGACTTGTGTCGTGGCTTGCTGTGTTTGCCGTCTACGGGATCACAAGCTTGAAATTCGTCGCGGTCAGTGTTGCTAAGCGGCATTAAAATCCAATCGACGATATCATCCTCTGAATCGAAATAGCATTTCGGAGGTTTGCACACCTTAGTATCGAGGGTCCGAATAGACGTGGCGGTTTCGTACAGCGCAGGGACGATTTTGGGATTGACTGCCCGACTAAACGAGACTGGATATTTCAGGACCGCCAGCATCGCGCGGCGGCTCAGATCCGACCCGTGTGCTACGGAAAAATTTTCAAGGCGCGCGAGAATACGAAGCGTGTGACCATTGCCCTCAAAACCACCAAGCCCGCGCATGCAATAATTTAGCGCGACCTCCCCGCCGTGGCCAAAGGGCGGGTGGCCGAGGTCATGGCTGAATCCTGCTGACTGAATTAGGCTAAGCGGCGGAATATATTGGTGCGCCTCATGGGTCGCGTATTTGCCCTCAAGTTGACGAGCAATGCTCCCGGCGATTTGCGCGACTTCCAGCGAATGGGTCAGTCGCGTGCGGTAAAAATCGCTGTCGCCGAGGTTGAGGATTTGCGTCTTGCCTTGAAGGCGGCGAAACGAACCGGAGTGCACTATTCGCGCGTAATCCACATCGAAGGGACTTCGAAGGTCCTCCGGCTGCTGCTTCCACCCGCTTTGACGCTCCGCCCAATCGCTACTGTTGTTCGCCATCTTCGCCCTTACTCGGCCCACCTTAGGAGGCAATCGATCCGTGCAGCGCGAGAACGCCGTGAGATCAACTTAAATTTGGAATTACGTCACTCGACCTTCCGCAAGCGGATCGAACACATCACGTCGTGGCGCCGAACGCATGCCATGCCACCACTTTAGCGGGCATGCGGCTGGGTTCCAAGTTCAAATGAGACATGCGCACAGCGCGCTGGATCCGGGTGCCTTGTGCGACACTTGTTAGACCCACAGGGCCGCGAACGGCCGCAAGGCCGCCCAGTGCTGGATAGGCGTTAGAACGCGAATGCCAAGCTGCTTTTCCAGATGTGCGGCATTGGTCGGCAAGCGGCGTTCAACCTTCAGGAATGCGTTGCATCGAAGGGCGACAGCTTCCTGGATCAAGCGGCGGTCAGCTGAGCTCAGATACCCGAACTGGGCTTCGCCAAGGCGTTCACTTAAGGCCACGCTAGCAGGGGACGGTCCGTCAGATTCAAGGCACACCCGAGAATGATCGGCGATGTCCCACAACGATTGCATATGAGCGCGATCGCGCTTCTCGCGCGCTTCATTCAGGCTACCAGTTGAAACGATCCATTCGAACGCGCGCTGGCTTACCGAGGAGATCTGGCGCAAGGCTTCAACGTTTGCGACACCATCCGTGACGCCGTAGACGCGGTCTCCTGCTTCGATGGGTTCTCCCTCGTAGATATACGCGCCGTGACGTCGAAGCGTCTGCGCGGTGCAGGAGTCTAAAAATATCCGACGCGGCAAATCTTGAAGCTGGCTCGTTATCGGACCCGCCCGTTCGAACGAATTTTCATGTGCCATGTAGAAAATTGTAACGCTCGGCACTCGATTGTACGAATGCTAGGATTTGAACCTATGACCTTCGGGTCGTGAGCCTGCGTTGAATAGGAGAGCGCCGCGCACGCCGGCAGCAGCGGAGCAATGTTTGTCGAAGACAGGTATTAGCACTTCATGCGCGGATTGGGATGATCTTTTGATCCGCGCCTCCGCTTAACGCGCAGAAAGTCGCCCAATCGGACATCAACGATTTCCGCTTGTCGAACAGATCGCCTCGGCGGTAAGCAGCCTCGACCTTATTGTTGATCGTGTGGGCGAGCGCCATCTCGACCACTTCGTTCGGATAGTTCGTGCACTCGGCGGCCCAGTCCCGGAAAGTCGAGCGGAAGCCGTGCGCAGTCAGGTCCGAACGGCCCATTCGGTCGAGCAATGCCAGCATGGCCATATTGCTAAGCGGCTTCTCGCGCTTGCCGCCCGGAAACAAATGCGCGCCGCCCTGCTCCTTTCGACGAGTCTCGACGATGGCGAGCGCAGCTGCTGACAACGGAACGCGGTGCTCCTTCGACGCTTTCATGCGTCCCGCAGGCACCGTCCAGATCTTATCCTTGACTTCTTCCGGTCGCGCACCGATCACCTCACCTGTGCGCGCGGCCGTGAGGATCAGGAACTCGAGCGCGCGAGCTGCGACCCCTTCTTGCGCACGCAAGGCGGTTATGAATGCAGGCAGCTCATCATAGGGCAAAGCAGCATGGTGCTTGACCTGGCGCACCTTGGCGCGGGCCGGCAGCAACTTGTCGAGATGGCCGCGCCATCGAGCCGGGTTCTCACCTTGGCGAAAGCCGCGCACAGTCGCCCAATCGAGCACGGCTTCGATCCGGCCGCGCAGTCGCGATGCTGTTTCCGGCTTCTTCGACCACAACGGCTCGATGATCTTCATCACCATCGCGGTGTCGATACTGTGGACCGAGAGCGAACCGATCACCGGCTCGGCATACGTCTTCAGCGTCGAGTTCCATTGCGCGGCGTGCTTGGCGTTGCGCCAGCCCGCGCTGTGAGCTGCGAGATACTGCTTGGTGCATTCCTTGAAGGTCAGCGCGGCGGCTGCCTGAAGCACAGCTTGGGCGCGATGGGCTCGGCGCGCCTCGATCGGATCGATACCTTCGTACACTTGCCGTCGATACTCGGCTGCCTTAGCCCGCGCTTCGGCCAGCCCAAAGATCGAGAAGGAACCGAGGCCCATTTCGCGGGAGCGGCCGCGAAGGGTGAAGCGAAAGATCCAGGATTTGGCTGGCGTGTTTTCACCATCGCCAGAGACCTGCAGATAGAGGCCGCCGCCATCAGCGTACATGCCGCGTTTCTTGACCTTCGCAACCTTTAGCGCCGTCAACCGGCCCACCAGATGCGCCATCTCCGCCTCGCCGCGTTACCCACGATGCTACCCACGTTCTGCGCGCCATTTACCCACGTTTTGGGTGAAC
This sequence comes from Bradyrhizobium sp., assembly GCF_049581145.1. Lineage (GTDB taxonomy): Bacteria > Pseudomonadota > Alphaproteobacteria > Rhizobiales > Xanthobacteraceae > Bradyrhizobium. The sequence goes on along the minus strand of NZ_JBAURI010000960.1, from coordinate 10,449 downwards.
CGGAGCGGACGCGAGCAGGCATCAAACGTTAAAATTACGGCGATTTTTCAGTGGGTTGGCGGACGATGGCGAACAAATGCGAACGTCGGGATGGCGGAGAGGGAGGGATTCGAACCCCCGATAGGCTTGCACCTATGCCGCATTTCGAGTGCGGTGCATTCAACCACTCTGCCACCTCTCCAAGGTGCGCCAAATCGGGGGTGACCCCGGTGGTCGGGGCCGTGTTCTAGGCGAGGACGGCTAACCAGACAAGGCGCGGAATGATAAATCCTTCACCCGCCCGCCGGGAAAGAAGGATTTTCGATGATCGAGCACCTCAAGGTTCACGCCAATGGCGCGACGTTTCACATCGCCAGGCTCGGGACCGGCAAGCCGCTACTGCTGCTGCATGGCTGGCCCGAATTCTGGCTGACCTGGGAGCCGGTGATGAGCCGGCTCGCCGACCGCTATACGTTGCTGGCGCCGGATCTGCGCGGGTTTGGCGACAGCGACAAGCCGGAGGGCCCGTTCGGGCCCGAGCAGCACACGACCGATTTGCTGGCGCTCATGGATGAGCTCGGCATCGCCCGCTTCGGCGTGGTCGGGCACGATGTCGGCGGGGCTGTGATGCAGCCTTTGGCGCGCCGCGCGCCGGGGCGCCTCTGTGGACTGTTCTTCTTCGATTTCGTCTATCCCGGCATCGGGCCGCGGATGGCGGAGCCCGACCGGCTCAGCCAGATCTGGTATCAGTCGTTTCACCAGATGGCGATGGCGCCCGCCCTGGTCGGCGCGACCCGCGACAGCTGCAAAACCTATATCGGACATTTCCTGAAGGCATGGTCGCATCGCAAGGAGGCCTTCGACGACATGCTGGAGGCGTTCACCGACAACTTCCTCAAGCCCGGCAACCTCGAAGGCGGCTTCGCGCATTACCGCGCATCGCACGCCGGCCGTATCCAGATGATGAAGGGCGCGGCGCCAAAACTTCCCGCAATCGAGGTGCCGACCTGCGTGCGCTGGGCGGAGCGCGATCCACTGTTTCCGTTTTCCTGGACCGATCGCCTGAGCGAGACGTTCGCCGATCTCGACCTGGCGCTGCTGCCGGGCGTCGGGCATTTCCCGCATCGCGAGGATCCGGATCGCGCGGCAGCGCAGATCGCGACGTTCTTCAAGCGGATTGGATGGGAGTGAGAGGAGAAAAGGTGGGACCGCCAATACGCAACTAAGAATTTTGGCGGTCCCGTGCCGTCTCATGAGCGGGGAAGGCCGGCGAAGCGCGGTTTCTCCGGCCAGCCATGAGCCGACGAAGTCACCGTAGCGATCATATTTTGCGTCGCAATACGAAGTCGTTTTTAACGTAACCGAACAAGGTTACTCGCAGTACATACGCACGTTTTCTACGTATTCACCACGGAGCGATCACGTAATAGTACGGCGTTGTTATGGCCTATTGCTTCGCTTTCTTGTCTCTATTCTCGTCCTTGTCCTTCTTGTCGTCCCTGTTCTTGCTGTTTTCCCTGCCGTTGTCCTTACCGTTGTCCTTGCGCCGATTGGTGAAGCGCGCATTGCCGAGGCCGGTGCCGATGGTCAGCACGCCCCAGCGTTCGACGTCCTGCATGAACGGTACCTCGGAAAGCCCCTGCACCACGCCGTCGTTGTGCATCAGCACGGCGGTGTCGTGTTCGCCGATCATCGGGATCGCCTCGACCAGGCTGGAAGGCAGGTTGAACTTTGAGCTCTCCCAATTGCCGGGCAGGTTCTGCGCACCCTTCTCGATCGAACCGTCTTCGTCGATCACGCCGGGACAGGCGATGCCGATGAAGGGGGCGAGCTTGAATCCTTCGGTGTCGGCAGCCGCGATCAGGCCTTTGAGCATCTTGACCAGCCGCTTCACTGCGCCTTCGCGAGTTGGCTCATCGTCGGCATGCCGCCACAGGTCGGATTTCCAGACCGAGGCCTTCGACAGGTCCGGCGCCTTCTTCCAGCCGGTCTCGACCACGCCGCAACGGATATTGGTGCCGCCAATGTCGACCGCGAGGATGCTGTCATGAGCCTGGAAAATCCACGACGGCGCCAGATGCAAGGTGCCGATCAGCCCGGCATCGTCGGGATGGAAGCGGATCGGCAGCATGTCGATCTTGAAATCTTCCGACTTCAGGATGATGTCGGTGCGCGCGATCGCGAGTTCGCCGAGCCGGCTGTCGCGAAACCCGCCGCCGACGACGATGCGTTCGGTCTTGGCCCAGGCCTTGGTCTTGAGAAACCGCCGCGTCACATAGGCCAGTTCCTGGGCGAATTCCTCGATCGCGCTGTGCACGATCGCCGAGGCCTCGGTGTCGTCGCCGACCAGGATGTCGTCGAGGACCTTCTTGCTGATCTTGTCCGAGGGCTCCTCCCCGAACGGATCTTCGCCGGATTTGCGCAGCGGCCTGCGCCAACGATCGAGAATCTTGCGGAACGCGCCCTTCGAGGCGCGGTCGCCCAAAAACCCTTCCTCGTCCTTCAGCTCGATATTGAAGCTGTCGACGTCGACGGACGGCAGACGCGTGGCGCCGTGGCGGGCGATGCCCGTGGTCGTAATTACATCTTCGGCCATTTTTGCCCTGCCCGCTGCCGGAACCCGATGACAACGGCGGGGGAACTCTTTGGTTTCATTGGGGTGGGCACACCCAGGGAAAGCGCCGGCTGCGGCACCGGAAGACCGCCAAATCCGTCATTCCGGGCGATTTTCGGGTCAGTTTACCTTGACTCCAGGCCGGCCGCCGCTATAAGTCCCCGCATCCGGCGCGGGATTTCTCGCGCCGCTTGTTTTTGTGTCGCATAAGACGGGGGCTCTGGCGCGAAAGCGTGCCCGATAGCGACCCAATTGCATAGTAAAACAACGACTTTACAACATAGCGGCTGAACAAAAAGCCGGCCCGGATCAATCCGAGGCCGGGATCGAACACGAAGGAATTAAACGATGTTCGCAGTCATCAAAACCGGCGGGCGGCAATACCGCGTCGTTCCGGATGATGTGCTCGAGATTGGCAAGATCGCCGGCGATGTCGGCTCGATCGTGCAGCTTGGTGACGTGCTGGTGCTCGGCGGCGAGACGCCGGTGCTGGGCCTGCCCACCGTGGCGGGCGCGACCGTGGCGGCGGAAGTGCTGCAGCACAAGCGCGGGCCGAAGGTGATCTCGTTCAAGAAGCGGCGGCGCAAGAATTCGAAGCGCAAGCGCGGTTACCGCGACGAGATCACGGTGCTGCGCATCACCGAGATTCTCGCCGACAACGCAAAACCTACGATCGGCCCGCGGCCGAAGAAGGTGAAGGCGGCGCCGGTGCCCGACGAGGACGACGAGGACTAGCGGTGCAGACACTGCGGCAAGCTTTGCTCCGAGGCCGCGCGCGCAATGCTGCGAGCGGCAAAAGTGATCAAACGTGACACGCGGGTACTTTTGCGTGAAAAGAATTGAAATGATTCCTTCAGGGAATTGACCTACAGAACGCTCAAGTTGGAGACGGGCCATGGCTCACAAAAAAGCAGGCGGTTCATCGCGGAACGGACGTGATTCCAAGGGCAAGCGCCTTGGTATCAAGACCTTTGGTGGCGAGCATGTGATTCCCGGCAATATCATCGCGCGCCAGCGCGGCACCACCTGGCATCCCGGCCTTAATGTCGGCATGGGAACCGACCACACTCTGTTTGCCAAGGTTGAGGGTCATGTCGAATTCCGAGCCAAAGCCAACGGCCGCACGTTCGTATCGGTTCGTCCGATGACGGAGGCTGCAGCCGAATAGACGGTGGACGACATGAGTCCGCCGGGTCCTGACAAACCGGCGGAGTCCAGAAGGCTCCGAAGGGGAGGCGGGATACCGGCCTCTCCTTTTTGATTCGATGCGTTCTTTGATCGCAGGGATCGCAGGTTCAGGAGCTCTAGATGCTGCAGGATTTTCGAACCCCCACTTTGCGCGAGGCCTGTCCTCGCGTCCTCGAGACCGAGCGGCTACTGTTGCGCAGCCCGACGCTCGCGGACGTAAAAGCGATTGCGCGCCTGGCCAATGACCGCCGCATCGCAGAAAATACCAGGCGCCTGCCGCATCCCTATTCCCCGGACCATGCCGTCGATTTCGTGCGCACCATGGCGGACGAGCACCGCGATATCGCGTTCCTGATCGAGAACAATTTCGTGCCGATCGGCATGATCGGAATCTGCTGGCGCGAGCCCGAGCTCGCCGAACTCGGCTATTGGCTCGGCATCGACTATTGGGGGCAAGGTTTTGCCACAGAGGCCGCGCGCGCGGTGATCGACTATTTCTTCGATGAATTCGATTTCGAGCTGCTTTACGCCGGCGCCCGCGTCGCCAACCCGGCGTCGCGCAGCGTGCTGGAGAAGTGCGGCTTCCGGTGGAGCGGCGTGGAGCTGCACCGCTTCGAGGCGCTCGGTTCGTCGACCCCGGTCGACAGCTTCCGCCTCTCGCGCGGCGTCTGGTCCTCGCTGAAGAACTGGGCCAACTCGACCAAACGGCCGCGCTGAGCGCCCCCTGGATGGTCGTCCTCGCCGAGGTTGACGCACTCACGCCGGCGGATTGACGACCGTCTCTCCGCGGCCGAGGTCGCACTCACGCAGGAAAATATAGATCCCGGCCCCGATGATGACGGCTGCCCCGACAATCGTGTTCCCCGACGGTACGTCGCCGAACACGATGCGGCCGAACATCATGGCCCAGATGATCATCGAATATTGGTAGGGCGCCACGACGCTCGCCGGCGCCAGCTTGAGCGAGCGATTGACGCAAAGCAGCGCGCTCGCCGAGATGCAGCCGGCCGCTGCGAACAGCACCAGGCTGCCGGCGCCCGGTGTCACCCAGCCGAACGGCGCCATCACCGCACCGAGCGCGCACGTACCGACGAATTGCGACGTCGCCATCACCAGATCGGGCGTCGTCCGCAATGAGCGGGTGACCAGCATCAACACCGAAAACGACAGGCTGCCGCCGAGTGCGATCAGAGCCGGCAGGCTGACGGTCTGCGCCGACGGCCGCAGCGCAATCAGGACGCCCAGAAAGCCGACCAGAATGGCGCTCCAGCGCCGCCAGCCGACATGCTCGCGCAGCACGACCGCCGACAAGGCGGTGACAAAGATCGGACAGGCGAGATAGCAGGTGACGACATCGGCGAGCGGCAGATAGACGGTGGCGAGAAAGAACGCAGCAACCTCGAGCGCCGAGAGCGTGACCCGGAACAGCTGCAGACAAGGCCGCTCGATCCGCGCGAATTTTCTGCGGCTCCGCCAGATCGCCGGCGACAGCACGACCAGCGCCGCGCAGCCGCGCAGGCACAGGAGTTGCCCGACCGAATAGGTCGCGACCAGGAATTTGCCGAGGGCATCGCCGAACGAGAACATGAACACCGACAGCAGCATCAATCCGATGCCGGCCAATCGAGCGGAACGCGCGTCGTTGTCGGGCGAAATTTTTGCGAACAGGCTCATGGGCGGCAGCGGCATTCCCGTCAAGGCTGGACTGGTTTCGGCCGTCCCCGTCTTCCGTGCAGCATTGTTGTATCGGCATGGATGCACGGGACAAGCCGGGACATGCCGGGCCATGACGAATTGAAGCAGTTGCCGCAAGCCACTCCGTACGATACCCGTACGTCTTCTTCCGGCGAGGAAACAGGCCTCTACATGCCAGACTTCGATCCCGCGAGCCACCGCATGGTGCCGGAGCAGCGCTGGTTCGAGGATTTCGTGTGCGGCGAGCGCTTCGTCATCCCGAGCCGCACCATGACGTCGGCGGTGTTCGCGGCGTTCCAGACCGCCAGCGGCGACACCCATCCGGTGCATTATGACGCCGAATATTGCCGGGCCCGCGGCATGCCCAACTTGCTCGCCCACGGCTTTCAGACCCTGATCCACACTGCGCCGGGCGCCGGGTTGTTTCCATATCTGGTGGAGGACTCGCTGGTCGGCTTTCTCGAGCAGTCGAGCCGGTTTCTACAGCCCGTGTTCGCCGGTGATACCCTCTATCCGGCGCTGGAAGTGATCGAGCTGGTGCCCGGCCGCACAACCGGCGTTGTCGCCTTGCGCAGCACCGTGTTCAACCAGCGCCGCGAACTGGTGCTCGACGGGATGCAGAAGTTTCTGATCCGAAGGCGGCCTGCCTAGTGTTGCCTCTATTGGTCGTATTTTCTTCCCAAAAGCTGGTGCCCACCTTTCCGGGAAATGCTCCGATCAATCGATCACGTCGTCCGCGGTCGCAAGCAGCGTCGGCGCGATCTCGATGCCGAGCATCTTTGCCGTCCTGCGATTGATCACCATCTCGAACTTCGTCGCCTGCTGCACCGGCAGGTCGGACGGCTTCTCGCCCTTCAAGACCCGCGCGGCATAATTGCCGGTCAGCTCCATCACGTTGTCGTAGTCCGATCCGTAGCTGGCGAGCCCGCCGGCATCGACATAATCGCGAATGTCGAAGATCGTCGGCAACAGCCGCTGCAGCGCCAGTTCGGCGATGTGCGCGCGATGAACGTAGAAGAATCCTTCGGGGCCGAACACCATGCCGCATCCGCCCTCGCGCGGGATGCCGGCGAAGGCCGCGTCGATTTCGGCCGCGCTGTTGGCGTTCAGGACCTCGACCTGCACGCCTACGCCGGACGCGGCCCGCTGCAGGTCCCTGACGAACGGCGCCGCCAGTTCCGAGTTCGGCTTCACCAAAGCGAAATAGCGCGACGCGCTCGGGACCAGTTCGCGCAGGGTTCCAAGCCGCTTCGCCGCAAGCTCCGTATTCAGCGATGTGATTCCGGTGACGTTGCCGCCGGGACGGCTGAGGCTCGCAACCAGGCCGAGATCGACCGGATCGGTGCCGGTGGAGAACACGATCGGGATCGTCGAGGTCACGGCTTTCGCCGCCATCGCGGCGGCCGTGCTGCCAGGCGTGACGATCATGTCCACGGGCCTGCGGACCAGATCGGCGGCGAGTTCCGGCAATCTGCTGTGCCGACCCGACGCCCAACGGTATTCGACGGTCAGATTCCGGCCCTCGACAAAGCCGCCCTCGGCGAGCCCCTTGCGAAACGCGTCGAGGCGCGTCCGGTTTTGGTCCGGTGATCCCGCATGCAGGAAGCCGATCACAGGCGCAGCCTGCGGCTCAGCGACCGCGCCGAGTGGCAGAGCCGCGACGCCACCGAGAACGGCCATGAATTGACGGCGCTTCATAGGGCCTCCTTCTGCGTGGCGCGGCGCGCAAAACCTACCATAGCGGCGATTGCCGGGCAGCGCAGCCGAGCGTCTTAACGACAGCGCAAAATAGCAGGCTTTCAGCCTATCTTTGGGTTGCCGCAATGGCTGCCCTGCCCTACCTAGGGTTCATGAAATTCCTCGATGAAGCAAAGGTCTATGTCCGCTCCGGCGACGGCGGCAACGGCTGCGTGGCGTTCCGCCGCGAGAAGTATATCGAGTTCGGCGGCCCCTCCGGCGGCAATGGCGGCCGTGGCGGGGACGTCGTGATCGAAGCCGTCGACGGGCTGAACACGCTGATCGACTACCGCTATCAGCAACACTTCAAGGCGCAGAAGGGCACCAACGGCATGGGCAAGGACCGCCATGGCGCCAATGGCAAGCCGATCGTGCTGAAGGTGCCGGTCGGGACCCAGGTGTTCGACGAGGATCGCGAAACCCTGATCCACGACTTCACCAGGCTCGGCGAGACATTCGTCCTCTCGGAGGGCGGCAATGGCGGTTTCGGCAACGCGCATTTCAAGTCCGCCACCAACCGCGCGCCGCGCAACGCCAACCCCGGCCTGCCGGGCGAGGAACGCTGGATCTGGCTCCGCCTGAAGCTGATCGCGGATGCCGGCCTGGTCGGTCTGCCCAATGCCGGCAAGTCGACGTTTCTGGCGGCCGTCAGCGCCGCGCGGCCGAAGATCGCCGATTATCCCTTCACGACGCTGCATCCCCAGCTCGGCGTCGTGAATGCCGATGGCCGCGAATTCGTGCTCGCGGACATTCCGGGCCTGATCGAGGGCGCCCATGAGGGCACCGGCCTCGGCGACCGGTTTCTCGGCCATATCGAGCGCTGCCGCGTGCTGCTGCACCTGGTCGACGCGACCTGCGAGCATGCCGGCAAGGCCTACAAGACCGTACGCAACGAGCTCGAGGCCTATGGCGGCGCGCTTACCGACAAGGTCGAGATCGTCGCGCTGAACAAGATCGACGCAGTCGGCCCGGAAGAATTGAAGAAGCAGAAGGACCGCCTCAAGCGTGCCGCGAAGAAAACCCCGCTGCTGATCTCCGGCGCGATCGGCACCGGCGTCAAGGATGCGCTGCGGGCGCTCGCTGAGGTGGTCGGCGAAGCGCCGGTCTCGGCCAAGGCCAAGGGCGCGGCGCAAATGGAGCCGTGGACCGTGTGAGTTCGCGCGGCGCGCGCTTGTCATCGGCGGCGTGATATCGCAGCATGACCAACCTGAAAATGCCGTAAGCCTTCCGATCATGCCGCGTGCGAAAAACATCGTCTGGATCATGTGCGACCAGCTTCGCCATGATTATCTCGGCTGCAGCGGCCATCCCAAGCTGAAAACCCCGAACATCGACGCGATGGCCGAACGGGGGGTGCGTTTCCGGAACGCCTATGTGCAGTCCCCGATCTGCGGCCCATCGCGGATGTCGTTCTACACCGGGCGTTACATGCGCTCGCACGGCTCGCATTGGAACGGCTGGCCGCTGCGCGTCGGAGAGCCGACGCTCGGCGATCACCTGAAAAAGATCGGCGTGCGCAACGTGCTGGTCGGCAAGACCCACATGGCCCCGGACCTCGAAGGCATGAAGCTGCTCGGCATCCCGCCGGATTCGATCATCGGCGTGCATGTCGCGGAATGCGGCTTCGAGCCCTATGAACGGGACGACGGGCTACATCCGACAGGACGGCCACGGCCGCGCTATGACGCATATCTGCGCGAGCACGGCTATGAGGCGCAAAATCCCTGGGAGCATTGGGCGAACTCCGGCGCCGACGCCGCGGGCAGCCTGCAGAACGGCTGGCTTCTGGCGCATTCCGACAAGGCCGCGCGCATCCCGGAACAGCATTCCGAGACGCCCTACATGACCCGCCGCGCGATGGACTTCATCAGCGAGTCCGAAACCGACGAACGGCCGTGGTGCCTGCATTTGTCCTACATCAAGCCGCACTGGCCCTACATCGCGCCAGAGCCTTACGCCAGCATGTACGGCGCGGGCGACGTGCAGCCCGCGGTGCGCTCGCAAGCGGAACGGCAGAGCGCGCATCCGGTGTTCGCCGCCTATATGAGCATGCGCTATTCGCGCAACATGGCGCGCGACGAGGCGCGGGCCAAGGTGATCCCGGCCTATATGGGCCTGATCACGCAGATCGACGATCAGATGGGCGTGCTGATGGAGTTCTTGGGCGAGCGCGGCCTGCTCGACACGACGATGATCGTGTTCACCTCCGATCACGGCGATTATCTCGGCGATCATTGGATGGGCGAAAAGGACCTGTTCCACGACGCCTCGGCAAAAATCCCGCTGATCGTGATCGACCCTTCGCCCGAGGCCGATGCCGCGCGCGGCACGGTCTGCGACGCGCTGGTCGAGGCCATCGATCTGGCGCCGACCTTCGTCGACTATTTCGGCGGCGAGCCGCCCGGGCATATTCTCGAGGGCCGCTCGCTGATGCCGCTGATCCGCGGCAAAACGCCCTCCGGCTGGCGCAAGGTCGCATTCTCCGAATACGACTATGCGATGCAGGATGTGCGCTTGATGCTCGATCAGCCGATCGAACGCTGCCGCCTGTTCATGGTGTTCGACGGACGCTGGAAATTGATCCACGCCTCCGGCTTTCGCCCCATGCTGTACGATCTCGCCAGCGATCCTCAGGAGCTCGTCGATCGCGGCGAGGACCCGTCCTGTGCCGCGGAGATCGCCCGGCTGCAGGCGGCCTTGTTCGACTGGGCGCTGCATCCGAACGACCACATCACCACCAGCCGCGCCAAGATCGCCGCCTATGCCGACAATCAGCTCCAGGTCAAAGGCGGCGTGTTGATCGGCATCTGGGACGAGGCCGAGCTCGCCGCGATTCGCGAGAAGATCGATCAGCGAAAGACGCGATAAGGATCGCGCGCGCCTGCCGCGCAGCCTGCATCACAGCAGCTGAAGACGATTTCAGTTTCCGTCATGGCAGGCCTTGTCCGGCTTGTCGCGGGCCCGATGGTCTTGGCGAAACGTCCCGCTGCAACGGCTGCCTTTTCCGGTCGTACCCGCAGGATCAGAGAGCGACAGGCGGCGGCAGCGCGGCAAAGCTAATTGTCGATCTTGTAGCCGGTCGCTTTCACGATCGGCTGCCAGAATGCGGTATTCGTGGCAAGTTCCTTGGATAGCCCGTCCGGCGTGCTCCCCACAGGGATCAAGCCGATCGCAAGCAGCTTGTCCTTCACCTCGGGCTTCGCGAGCGCGGACGCCGCGGCGGCGCTCAGTCTGGC
>NZ_JBAURI010000959.1:0-6997 GCF_049581145.1 Bradyrhizobium sp. | reverse complement strand
GTGCAACGGTTTCAGCACCGGCTCCGGCGATCCGACCGAGGTGATGACGAGTTCGGGCGCATGCCGCAGCAGCACCCGCAAGTCGTCAGCCAGCCTCGCATTGGAACGGTGCACGATCAGGTTCGGGCAGAGCGGCGCGGCGGGTTTGCCGTGCGCATCCGACGACGCGCGCAAGCGATTTTCGAGGTCGCTCAGCCAGCTATCGAGTTCCTCGGCACTGCGGCAGTTCGCCGTCGGAAAGGCGCCGATCACGCCATTGCCGCAGGCCGCCGCCACGAGCTCCACGCCCGACACCAGAAACATCGGCGCCGCGATCAGCGGCAGGCGCAAGCGGTCGCGAAAGCGCGCAAGAGGATCGGCAGTCGGCAAAATCATTGTCCCAGCTCGAACGGGGATGCTAGCGTCATCGGCAACATTGGCACGACCGAAGGCCGAAAACAAAACCGAGGGAGGGACGGGGATGAGCAATCCGCTCCATGCATTTCCAGTGGTGAGCGAACAGACGCTGCGCGCGCTGGCGCGCTATCCATCGCGTGTTGCATTCAGCTGGCCCGGCGGATCGCTCACCTATCAGGGCGCGACCGATTTGATCGGCCGTATCCAGAGCGTCTTGATGCGGCTCGGCCTCGCGCCCGGCACGCGCGTCGCATTCCTGACCGCCAACCGCGCCGACAGCTGGTGCGCCGGCGTCGCCGCGCAACTGGCGCGGCTCGCGATCACCTGGCTGCATCCCTTGGGCTCGCTGGACGACCAATTGTTTCAGCTCGAGGATTCCGAGGCCGCTGTGCTGGTGGTCGATGCCGCCGCGTTTCGCGACCGCGGCGGCCAACTGGCGGACAAGGCTTCCCACTTCAACACCTCCATCCTCAAGACCGTCTTCACCCTCGGAGCCGCCGACTACGGCGTTGACCTGTTGCAGGCGACCGAGCGGGCCGGCCACGCCACCGCGCGGTGCTTCGCCGGCCCCGACGACCTCGCGACGCTGAACTATACCGGCGGCACCACCGGAAAATCCAAGGGCGCACTGCGCCACCACCGCGAATATGGCGGCTTCGCCAATGCGATCCTGGCCGATTTCGAGATCCCCGATGCGGCGCGCTATCTGACCGTCGCCCCGATCAGCCATGTCGCCGGCACCAAGGTGCTGCCGACCTTGATGCGGGGCGGCACCGTGCACATGCTGACAGGATTCGACCCGGAGGCGGTGCTGCAGACCATCGCCCGCGAGCGCATCGACTTCACGCTGTTCGTGCCGACCATGATCTATGTGCTGCTGGATCATCCGGCGCTCGACCGGACCGACCTCACCTCGCTCGAGCTCGTGCTCTACGGCGCCTCCGCAATGTCGCCGTCGCGGCTGGTCGAAGGCATCGAACGGATCGGCCCGGTGTTCTCGCAGCTTTATGGCCAGACCGAATGCTATCCGGTCTCGGTGCTGCGCAAAAAAGACCACGACCCGAAGACGCCGGAGCTGCTTCTGTCCTGCGGCTTCCCGATCGCCGCCTGCGAAGTGAAGATCCTCGACGACGACGACCAGGAGGTCAGAACCGGCGAAGCAGGCGAAATCTGTGTGCGCGCGCCGCATGTGATGGCCGGATATTGGAAGCGGCCGGAGCAGACCGCCGACACGCTGAAAGGCGGCTGGCTGCACACCGGCGACATCGCCCGCAAGGACAAGCGCGGCTACATGTTCATCCTCGACCGCAAGAAGGACATGATCATCTCCGGCGGCTTCAACATCTTTCCGCGCGAAATCGAAGATGTTCTGTCGCAGCATGCCGATGTGGCGATGGTCGCGGTCGTCGGCGTGCCCGACGACAAATGGGGCGAGGCCGTCACCGCGATCGTGGTGCCGCGCGAGGGAGCGCGGCCGAGCCCGGACGAACTCATCAACCTCGTCAAGGCGCGCAAGGGTTCGGCGCACGCGCCGAAGCAGATCCAGTTCGCCAATGAACTGCCCATGACTGGCGTCGGCAAGGTCGACAAGAAGCTGCTGAAGGCCCGCTTCTGGGCGGGCCGCGACCGCATGGTTGGATGAGCGGCGGCGAGACCCGGGCGCGACGCAGCGTTCTGCCGGCGATGCGGAGCACCGTCCGGTCAAGCTATGCCGCAAAGCCCGAGAACGCGGAGCCGAAGAACGCAGAGCCGGAGAACGCAGAGCCGCCATCACTATGGAAAGAACTCCGGCCACATCGCGCGCCATTTCTCGGCCATCGCTCGAAAATCCGCAGGCTGGATGTCATGGCAGTGGGCGCCGCGAGCCGGCCGCACCCAGACTTGCGCGCTGGTCATGAAAATGTGTCCCGCGGGCATCAACCAGCTGGTGTCGTCGAGCGTGCCGGCGCGAAGATTCATCGAGTCCGGACGGCTGTTGCGCGAGCCGTAGATGCGCGCTCCGCAGTCGCCGCAGAACCAGGACGCCACTTCCGCGCCGGATGGCGACAGATGGTGCCAACCCCTCGGCTTGCCTTTCAAAATCCGAAAACCCTTGGTCGCAACCGGCATGTTGAGCGCAAAGGCGCTGCCTGACGCCCGCTGGCAGTTCGTGCAATGACAGGAGTAGAGCAACAGCGGAAAGGCCGTGATCTCGTAGCGAACCGCGCCGCACGAGCAGCCGCCGGTCAGGGGAAGCGAAGGTCGCGCCGCGCTCATGACCATCTCCGATCGCGCATGCGGGCTTCAAACTGCCCGAGAAATACCTGCCCTGCGACTCTCATCTTTGCTCGATCACGAGACTCTGCACCACGCGGCCGAAATAGCCGCGCGTGTCGGCGAGCCTTGCCATCGCGAGGCCTGCGCCGTGAGGGCCGATCCAGCTTTCTGCATCGAGCAGAATCCAGTCGCCGACCGGCTCGCGCGCCATGTTCACGGTGAGGTCGGCGTTGAGGAAGGTCCACTGCCGGAAATCGAGCGCGGCCGAGGTGCCGTTGCAGAAATCCGCGGCGATCACCGCGCGCATCGCCTGCGAGATGCCATAGCCCTCGACCAGCGGCCGGTCGACGCGATACCAGATCGCACCCGGCCCGGGCACACCGAATTGCCCACGCGCCGCACGCAGCGACACGCCCCTGACGAAAGGGCTGGAGGAAAACTCCGCGGGCTCCGGGCGCGACGCCTCGGGGCCGGGAAGCTCGACCGGCAGATCGGCGACATCAGACGGCAGCGGCAACGCCCGCGCCCTGATCTTGAGCACGCTCGCCGCGACCACAGCGGTGCCTTCGGCTTTCAGCGTGATGGCGCAAAGCTGGATCTTGCGGCCCTCGCGCAGCACACGGCTTTCGATCGCAAGCGGTTTCAGCGGCACCGGGCGCATCAGGTCGACGGTGACGCGTGCAATCCACATCGGCACCGGCGTCGGAATGGCCTGTGCGGCCCACACCACCAGACCCGCCGGCGCCGAGCCGTGCTGCATGCTTGGGTCCCAGGGCCCCGCGGCGTTCGGACCGGTAACGACGCTTGCGCCGTCAACGCGATAGATCGCCTCCATCAACTCAACGGTCCGCAGCGACAATCACCGTGGCGGAGCAACCCATCAGCTGGCCGCCGCGAACTTGGATTCGACGCCGCTCGGCAATTCGATATCGACTTCAAGCGTCGAGACATGCTTTCCCCTTTCCATCCGGACGATAACCTTTTCCGGATCGAGTACAACATGCCGCGACACCACCGCGAGGATTTCCTCGCGCAACTGCATCAGGAGATCGGGCTGGCCGCGCATGCCCCGTTCATGCGCCAACAGGATCTGCAGCCGCTCCCGCGCAATCGGCGCCGAAGCCTCGACCGGAGAGGAACGGCTGCTGAAAAGCCGTAGCATGCTCATGCGGCCCTCCGTCCCAACAACAGGTTCATCAATCCCTTGCGCTCGGTCGGCACCAGCATCGGGACGGTCTCGCCGAGCAACCGCCGCGTCGCGTCGAGATAGGCACGGGCCGGTGCGCTGGCGGGATTGTTGAGTGTGACGGGCGAGCCGACATTGGAGGCACGCAGCACATCCTGGCTTTCCGGAATGATGCCGAGCAGCGGCGTCGCCAGAATCTCGAGGATATCCTCGATGGAGATCATCTCGCCCCGGGCGGCACGCGCCGGATCGAAGCGGGTGATCAGGATATGCTTGTCCACCCGCTCGCCCTTCTCGGCCCTCACAGTCTTGGAGTCGAGCAGCCCGATGATGCGGTCGGAGTCCCGCACCGAGGAGACTTCGGGATTGGTGACGATGAGCGCCTCGTCGGCATAACGCATGGCAAGCGTCGCGCCGCGCTCGATGCCGGCGGGACTGTCGCAAAGAATCCAATCAAATGTCTTGCGTAACTCGGCAATGATGGTCCCGACGCCCTCATCGGTCAGGGCATCCTTGTCCTTGGTCTGCGATGCGGGCAGCAGCCACAGGGTCTCAATTCGTTTGTCGCGGATCAGAGCCTGCGGCAGCTTGGCGACGCCCTGCGCGACGTTGATGAGATCAAACACGACGCGCCGCTCGGCGCCCATCACCAGATCGAGGTTGCGCAAGCCGACGTCGAAATCGACGACCACGACCTTCTTTCCGGCCTGCGCGAGCGCAGCCCCTATCGCAGCCGTTGAGGTGGTCTTTCCGACTCCACCTTTACCGGACGTCACAACCAGCACCTTGGCCATATCTTACCTCCTTCTCAGTTGAGCGGCGTAATCCGCATAGTGTCGCCTTCGAGCCACGCCTGCGCCGGTCGATTGCGAAGAGCGGCGTCGAACTCCTCGGCCGTCTGGTAAAAACCATCGATGGCAAGAAGCTCCGCCTCGATCTTCTGGCAATAAATGCGCGCGGACGAATTGCCGTTGACGCCCGCCATCGCGCGCCCCCGCAGCGTCCCATAGACATGGATCGAGCCGCCGGCGACGATCTCGGCGCCCGAGCCGACCGAGCCCAGGACGGTCACGTCGCCTTCGGTGAAGATGACTGATTGGCCGGAGCGCACGGGGCTGTCGAGCAACAGCGAGGTCGGCGGCGGCCGGGCGGCGGCCTTCTCGGGCTCGGCCGGTTGCACCATGCAGTGCCGGCCGCCTCTCAGCAGAGGCGGCAGGCTTGGCGTCACCACGGAGGCGTCCACGCCCTCGAGGCCGAGCACGCGGATATTGCGCTGCTCGATGCTATTGACGAGATGGGTGATGGCGGTTGGGCTCAGCTCCACGGCCGACAGATCGAGAACTACCGGCTTACCAACAAAGAAGTTGGGCGAGCGCGCAAGCGTTGCGTCGATCTCTTCCAGCCAACCTATAATCGGCACGACCGGAGAAAAAACGAACGCGACGTAAGAGCGCCCACGGAGACGAACCTGCTGACGTGTCGGCTCGGCGGTTGAAATCATGGAATTCGACTCAGCCTTTGTTATCGAATGGTTAACAGTCGGCGGAGTTGGTTAATGCTAAGTTAACGCCCGAAAAATATGACCGAAATTGCCAGCGGTATTTACCAAGCTTTAACGTTTCATGGGTCGGCGACAAGAACTCAACGCAGTTCTGCCTCGATTCGGGCTTAATAATGTCTTGCCTCGGCTTCATCAAATCCGGGTGACGAACTGGAACGAACGACATGTCCGCCGAATCAGCGGGCGCTGTGTGTCGCTGACGAGCGAACATTGACTGGGGTCGAGTACGCGTAATGGGGTCGGTGGGTAAATTGCGGCAGCAGTCTCGCGACATGATGCGGATGACATCACGAGCTGTTCGATCCGCTCCCGCGGCTTTCGAGATCGTCCGGTCAACTTTTTCATCGCGACAGATCATTGGCCAGGAAACACTCCAGGACATACTGGGGCGGTCTCGCTCGAGATATCTGGTTGCTGTGGACCTTTGTGTATTGCGACCGCAGGAACGTACCCGTGCAACATTAGAGCTGACAGGAGTGGCGTATGAGTGATGGAAATGAGCAAGAACAAGTCGGCCCGCATGATCCCTTGCACTATGCGCCGAGACGATTGCGTGAGCGACCGGAGCAACGCTCGGCAACCGGCGAAGACAATCGATCCCAACCTCAGAAACGGCCCGAACCCGGCATACGTCCGATCCAGCCCCCGGCTCCCATCGACTCGCAGCTCGAGAGCGCGGTCTACGAATCCCTGCGCCGTCCGCTCGAGCCGCAAGTCCTGGTCGAGCCTCAGGCGCTGGCGCGCGAGCTCGACAAGCGAAACGCCATATTCGGCGTTGCCGGCCGCCTCGCCGCGGCCATCGGCGTCTCGGCCGTCATCGCGCTGTTCTTCGTCATCATGATGCCGGCGTCCCGGCAGTCGGACGCCCAATCGACGTTCCAGGCTTCGGTCCAGCAATTCTCGGCGGGGCTCGCCCAAGCGCACCCGGCCGAGGATACCGCCGCCTCGACAGCCAAGCCCGCCTTGGCCGAATTCCAGTCGTTGCTGACGACGACGGCTTCAGCCGACCAGGCCGCCGCTGCCCCGGCGCCGGCTGACAACAAACTGCTGCAGCAGTTCATGCAGTGGCGGCAGAAGGGCAACTCGCCGGGATCCGCGCAGCAATAGCATAGCAATAAATTTAGAGAGCGATAATAGTAACATGTCCAATCTGTGGTGCAATTCGACCCTGCCGAGTTCAGCTTTGAAGAGCTCCCGCTGGGCTATCGTCGTGTTCGGTGCCCTGCTGGCGACAGGTGCAAGCCCGGCATCCGCCGACAATCTGAGCGTCGTGCGTGACCTCGCAAGCCGCGTCGGGCCAATCATCGGTTCGGCGCTCGCCTGCCAGAATATCGCACGGCCTCGCGTCCAGGTCATCGTCGATAAGTTCCAGGCGGTGATCCGGGAGGCATCGACCAGCGGCTCCGAGCGCGATGAAGTCTCGCGGCTGTTCGACCGTTATGTCGCCGACGGCCGCGGCGCGGTGACCACCGGACGGCTGGATTGCCGGGGCGCGGACCATCAGCTCGCCGAGCTCGAACAATCCATCGCCGGCGCGTCCCCGCAGCCATCGCAGCCACCCGCAGCAGCAGCGGCGGCAGCTTCCGCCGGATCGGCGT
>NZ_JBAURI010000958.1:0-5506 GCF_049581145.1 Bradyrhizobium sp. | reverse complement strand
CTGACCCTGGTGACGATGCGCGGCGAATGGGGCGAGTTCAATCCCTGGCAGGTGCCGATGGGATCGAGCACGCAGGCCGTCCTCGAGCTGTCTGGTATCAAGGTGCTGCGGGCGTCGCATCCGGACGAGGTGCGCGAGGTGATGGAGGCCGCCGCGAGCCAGGCCTACAACGCCTGCACGCCGACCGCAGTGCTGCTGTCGCAGCGCCTGATCGGAACCAAGGTTTTCGTGAAATGAGCAAAGCCAACCTCCTGGAACGCCGCAGCGTCGTCGCAAGCCTGTTGAAAGACCGCAAGGATGCGATCGTGGTCGGCGGCCTGGGCGCCTCGACCTACGACATCGCGGCCGCCGGCGATCATGCCCGCAATTTTTATCTATGGGGCGCGATGGGCGGCGCCGTCATGATCGGGCTCGGTCTGGCGCTGGCACAGCCGACACTGCCGGTCGCGGTCATCACCGGCGATGGCGAGATGCTGATGGGACTGGGCAGCCTTGCCACCGTGGGTCTGCAGAAACCCGCCAATCTCTCGATCATCGTGCTCGACAACGAAGCCTATGGCGAAACCGGCGGCCAGATGAGCCACACCGCGTCTGCCGCCGATCTGATCGGCGTCGCGCGGGCCTGCGGCATCAAGGATGCCCGCGCGCTGGAGACCATGGCCGAGATCGAGGCCTTCGCAGCCGTCCTGCATGAGGTCTCGTCCGGGCCGCGCTTTGCCAGCGTCAAGATCGACGCCGCGAATCTGGAGCGCGTGCTCTCCAATCGCGATGGTATGTTCATCCTGACCCGTTTGCGCCGCGATCTGGGGTTTGAGCCGATCTAACCCGCATTCGATCAGTCGAACCGCGCGGCCGGGTTGGGTGCTTCCGCAGTGCGCGGTCAGACTTCCCCACCCGACGTGTTCCGGCGCGCCAGTGCGTGTCGACCTCCCCGCAAGCGGGAGAGATGAGCTGTGCTCATTGAATGGCGGTTACCTCAAAGGCCGCCACACGCCGGCCTCATGGGTTGCCGCCCGATCTGCTTGAAGCGTCAGCGGTAGTTGCGTCGCAGCAGAATCCTTGACTTTTTGCCCAGGTGAGTGCTTACTCACAAGATGAGCACCCTGCGCATGACCAGCGACCTCAGGCGGCAACTGATCCTTGGGGCAGCCAAGCGTTGCTTTTCCCGGCATGGCTTTGCCGGCACCACGACCAGGAGCGTCGCGGCGGCGGCGGCCATTTCCGAGGCGCTGCTGTTCAAGCACTTCCCCTCCAAGGCCGCGCTTTATGCGGAAATCCTGGCCGAGGAATGCGAGGCCGATCCGGAACTGGCGCAGCTGTTGGGTCAGTCGCCGTCAACCACGGCGCTGGTCCATCTGGTCAAGAGCATGGTCTGCCATTTCCTGCAGATATCTGCCGGACCCGACCAGGAGGACGCGCAGCGCTTGCGGCTGATGCTGACCAGTCATCTCGACGACGGCGAATTCGCACGCCTGCTCTATGCCAAGGTCGAAAGGCTGCTCGGCCCGATGTTTGGGGCCTCGCTCGAATCGGCGGTTGCCGCAGGCGACGCCGTGCGCGTGGGACGCGATCCGCTCAACCTGTTCTGGTTCATCCATCACACCGCGCTGATGGCGGCGCTGACGCGACTGCCGGCCGTGCCCTGCCTGTCCTACGGCAACGCTCCCGACCTCGAGCGGCAGCTCTGCGAGTTTCTGCTGCGGGGCATCGGACTTAACGAAGCCGCAATTCATTCGCATCTGGACCGCGAGTTGACGCTGACGCCAACTGCACCGGTCGCCGCAGAAAGTGCATGACATGAACATTGTCACGGAGCCGCATATCTCGGGCAAGCCGATCGTCGAGCCGCCGCGCAAGCGTCCGGTCCGCATGGTGCGGTGGTTCATCATCATCGGGCTGTTGCTGGCGCTATTGGCCGGCGGCCTGGTCTGGTTCGACCATTTCCGCAGCCAGATGATCGCGCAGTTCTTCGCCAACAACAAGCCGCCGCCGACCTTGGTCTCGATTGCCGAGGCGAAGTCCGAGGTGGTTCCGAACCTGTTGACCGCGGTCGGCGACCTCGCCGCCGTGCATCAGGTCAACGTGACCTCCGACGTCAGCGGGCGCATCACCGACATCATGTTCACGGCGGGTGCGCAGGTGAAGGCGGGCACGGCTCTGGTGCAGCTCTATGACGCGCCGGATCAGGGCGACCTCGCAAACTTCAAGGCGCAGTTGACGGTGGCGCAGCTGTCGCTCGATCGCGCCAAGCAACTGGCCGCGCGCCAGTTCGGCCCGCAGGCGACGGTGGATTCGGCGCAGGCGGCGTTCGACCAGGCCAATGCGGGCATCGCCAAGACCGAGGCGCTGATCTCGCAGAAGCTGGTGCGGGCGCCGTTCGACGGCGAACTCGGCGTCCGTCACGTCGAAGTCGGACAATATCTGACGGCGGGTACGCAGATCGTCTCGCTGACCGATCTGTCGGTGCTCTATGCCAACTTCACGGTCCCGGAAAAGGACAGCGCCCAGCTGAAGGTCGACCAGACCGTGCGCGTCGCGGTCGATGCCTATCCGGGCCGCGCCTTCGAGGGCAAGATCACCACCATCGAGCCGCAGGTCGCGACCGACACCCGCAACATCCGCGTGCAGGCGACGATTGCGAACCCCGAGCACATCCTGAAGCCCGGCATGTTCGCGACCACGACCGTGGTGCTGCCGGACAAGCCGCCGGTCGTCACCGTCCCCGAAACCGCGGTGGACTACACGCTCTACGGCGACTCGGTGTTCGTCATCAACGAGAAGAAGGCGGACGACGGCAAGACCAGCCTGACCGCAGTCCGCTCTTTCGTGCAGACCGGGGACCGGATCGACGGACGCGCCGAGATCCTCAGGGGTTTGAAGGCCGGCGACCGGGTCGTCGCGGTCGGACAGCTCAAGCTGCAATCGGGCGCCGCGGTCGCGATCTCACCCAATCCGCCGCCGCCGATCCCGGCTGAGCCGCCGCGCTACTGAGACGACTCGCGAAGGC
Organism: Bradyrhizobium sp.; assembly: GCF_049581145.1. Classification (GTDB taxonomy): domain Bacteria; phylum Pseudomonadota; class Alphaproteobacteria; order Rhizobiales; family Xanthobacteraceae; genus Bradyrhizobium. The sequence continues at coordinate 2,499 of NZ_JBAURI010000958.1, read as the reverse complement.
ATGATCCGCAAGGGGTCATGCCATGAGATCAATTACCGACATCCGGTACCGACATCGAAGTACCGACATCTTAAAGAGATCGCCGCAATGGCCCTGACCGATATCTTCATCAAGCGCCCCGTGCTGTCGGTCGTCGTCAGCCTGCTGATCCTTTTGATCGGGTTGCGCGCCGGGGCCGTGATGCCGATCCGGCAATATCCAAAGCTGTCGAACACCGTCGTCAACGTCACGACGGTCTATCCGGGCGCGTCGCCGGAATTGATCAACGGATTCATCACCACGCCGATCGAACAGGCGGTCGCTTCCGCCGAGGGCGTCGACTACATGACGTCGTCGTCGGTGCTCGGCACCTCGACGATCCAGGTCTACATCAAGCTGAACTTCGATCCGAACCAGGCGCTGACCGAGGTCCTCGCCAAGGTGAACTCGGTCAAATACCTGATTCCAAAGGAATCCAACGACCCGATCGTGACCAAGACCACCGGCCAGACCACGGCGGTGATGTATCTCGGCTTCTCCAGCGAGGATCTGAGCGGCAGCGCCATCTCGGACTATCTGACCCGGGTCGTGCAGCCGGTGCTGTCGACCGTCGATGGCGTGGCCTCCGCCGACATTCTCGGCGGCCAGACCTTTGCGATGCGGCTCTGGCTCGATCCGGTGAAGATGGCAGGGCGCGGCGTGTCGCCGAACGATGTCTCGGCGGCGATCGCCGCCAACAATTTCCAGGCCGCCGCCGGCCAGTCCAAGGGCTTCTTCATCGTTTCCAACGTTTCGGCCAATACCGACCTGCAGAATGTCCAGCAGTTCAAGCGCATGATCGTCAAATCCGCCAATGGCGGCTTCGTGCGGATGGAGGACATCGCGACCGTCGAGCTCGCGGCGCAGAGCACCGATGCCAGCGTCGCCTTCAACGGCGAGCACGCGATCTTCATCGGCGTGCAGGCGACCCCACAGGGTAATCCGCTGACCCTGGTGAAGGGCGTCCGCGCGCTATTCCCGGAACTCGAGCGCAATCTGCCGCCGTCGATGAAGATGAAGGTGGCCTATGATTCCACCGCCTTCATCCAGTCCTCGATCGATGAGGTCGAGAAGACGCTGGGCGAGGCCGTGCTGATCGTCATCGTCGTCATCTTCCTGTTCCTGGCGTCGTTCCGCTCGGTCGTGATTCCCGTCGTCACCATTCCGCTGTCGCTGGTCGGCGTCTGCAGCCTGATGCTGGCCATGGGGTTCAGCTTCAATCTGTTGACACTGCTCGCCATGGTGCTGGCGATCGGGCTCGTGGTCGACGATGCCATCGTGGTGGTCGAGAACATCCACCGTCATCTGGAGGAGGGCAAATCGCCGGTGCAGGCGGCGCTGGAGGGGGCGCGTGAGATCGTCGGCCCCGTGATCGCGATGACGATCACGCTTGCCGCGGTCTACGCGCCGATCGGCTTCCTCGGCGGCCTGACCGGTTCGCTGTTCCGCGAATTCGCCTTCACGCTGGCGGGCTCGGTGATCGTCTCCGGCGTGATCGCGCTGACGCTGTCGCCGATGATGTGCTCGATGTTCCTGAAGAGCGCCGAGGAGGGACGTTTCGCCCGGCTCGTCAACCGGGTGTTCGGCGCGATGACGCGCTGGTATGGCAGGCGGCTCGACCGTTCGCTCGATTATCGGCCGATCACAGGCCTGTTCGCGCTGACCATCCTGGGCCTGGTCGGCTTCCTCTATCTGCACACCTCCAAGGAGTTGGCGCCGGAAGAGGACCAGGGCATCGTGTTCGCGGTGACCAAGGCGCCGAAATACGCCAACATCGATTATGTGGATTTCTACGGCGACAGGCTCGACAAGGCGTTCCAGAAATTTCCGGAGACCGATCTGCGTTTCGTGCTGAACGGCATCAATGGCCCGCAGGGCGGCATCGCCGGCATGCTGCTCAAGCCGTGGGACGAGCGGACCCGGTCTTCGATCAAGCTGAAGTCGCTTGTGCAGGCCGAACTCTCCAAGATCGAAGGCGTCCAGGCCTTCGCGTTCAACCTGCCGCCGCTGCCGGGCGGTCCCGGCGGCCTGCCGGTGCAAATGGTGATCAATTCGACCGAGAGCTTTCAGGCCGTCTATGAGCAGATGCTGAAGCTGAAGGATGCCGCGCGCAAGAGCGGCCTGTTCATCGTTTCCGACTCCGATCTCGATTTCAACCAGCCCGTGGTCCGGATCAAGGTCGATCGTGCGAAGGCGAGCGATCTCGGCATCACCATGCAGAGCATCGGCGGTACGCTCGCCACCCTGCTCGGCGGCAATTATGTCAACCGTTTCAACCTCGAAGGCCGATCCTATCAGGTGATCCCGCAGGTTCCGCGCGGCATGCGGCTGTCGCCGGAATCGCTCGGCGGCTATTATCTGCCGTCCGGCAGCGGGCAGCAGATCCCATTGTCGACGGTGGTGTCGATCGAGACCGCGACCGATCCGAACGCGCTGACCCACTACAACCAGCTCAATTCCGCGACCTTCTCGGCGGTGCCG
>NZ_JBAURI010000957.1:0-3369 GCF_049581145.1 Bradyrhizobium sp. | reverse complement strand
ACCGATGCCAACAGCTTCTTGACCTCGTCGGCCGCGTCCCCATGCCGGAATACCGGCAGCCCAAAGGTCGCCTCGGTGATGAAGACGTCGCAGGGAACCAGCTCGAACGGCGCGCAGGTTGGATCGGGCGCGTCCTTGTAGTCGCCGGAGGCCACGATGCAGATGTCCTTGCAGCCGACCGCGATCTGCGCCGAGCCCAAGACATGGCCCGCGGGATGGAACTTGACCGTGACGTCGCCGAGCCGGATCTCCTCGCCATAGCCGATCGCCTGGGTACTGCCCGCGAAATCCTCGCCGTAGCGCAGCCGCATGATGTCGAGCGTCTCCTGCGTCGCCAGCACGGCGCCATGGCCGGCGCGGGCGTGGTCCGAATGGCCGTGGGTGATCACGGCCCGCTCGACCGGGCGCACAGGATCGATGTGAAAGCCGCCCTGCTTGCAGCAGAGCCCGGCGGAGACGGGCGTCAGGATGTCTTGCGGTCGCATCGGGCTGATATAGGCAGGGCGGCGTCCAATATCAGGTGTCCGGTTATCAGGGGTCTCGCTATCAGATGTCATGCGCGGGCTTGACCCGTGCATTCATCTTGCAAAGAATCCGGTTTTGATGGATTGCCGGGTCTTCCAAGAGGACGCGCTCGCGCCCTTGCCTGGCAATGACGATGTGAGATTGATGCCCACCCGTTTGTTCCTGTCGTCCGGCGATCTGCTCGCCGACCGCCGCTTCGAATTCGCGCGCGATCTGCAATTGAAGGGCGATCGCGCGGCCGCCGCCGATCTGCTGGAGCAGGCGACCGAGCTTGCGCCGAACTTCGCCTCGGCCTGGTTCACGCTAGCCGAGATCCGCCAGCAGCTCGGCGAGCATGACGCGGCGGTCGCGGCGTTTCGCAAGGCGCGCGAGGCCGATCCTGCCGATCGTCATGGCGCGGCGGTGCGGCTGATGCGGTTGGGCGCGGAGCCGCTGCAGGCGATGCCGCATGGCTATGTGCGGGCGCTGTTCGATCAATACGCGCCGCGCTTCGAGGCCGCGCTGCTCGGCGATCTCGGCTATCGCGCGCCGCAATTATTGTTCAAGGCGGTGCTGGCGCTGCGTGCGGCGGAGAAAAAGCCCGCGTTGTTCAAGCACGCCATCGATCTCGGCTGCGGCACCGGACTTGCGGCTTCGGCCTTCGCCAGGCAGGTCGATCGTTTCACCGGCATCGATCTGTCGCCCGGGATGATCGAGCAGGCGCGCGCCACCGGGCGCTATGCCGAACTCGAAATCGCCGACATGGCGCAGGCGCTGTGCGGCAAGCCCGACGCAAGTACTGATCTCATCCTCGCCGCCGACGCCATGGTCTATGTCGCCGATCCCGCGCCCGTGATCGTCGAAGCGGCGCGCGTGCTCGCTGCCAACGGCCTGCTGGCGTTTACCGTCGAGACCCATGATGGCGAGGGCGTCATCATTGGTCATGGCCTGCGCTATGCTCATGGCGCCAAGTTCGTGCGCGACGCGATCGCTGCAGCAGGGCTGGCGCTCGCCCATCTCGAGCAAGCGTCGCTGCGCACCGAGGACCATGTCCCGGTGCGCGGGCTGGTCGCGGTCGCGGCCAAAACCTGACTGCAAAGGCCAAGTGCAGAACTTGAGTCCAGTCGCTACGCGCCCGGCAAGGCGCAGCGCCGCCGCGCCGCAATGTCAAACTTCGCCCTTGCCGAGCCCGCGCCGATGCCAGCACAATGCCGGCGATCTAGGGAGAAACATAAAATGAACAAGCAGCAGTCGAGGCGCCAATTCTGCGCCACCGCGGTCGCGACCGTTTTCGCTTCAACCACCTTCGCCAGGGCCTCCGAGCAGAAATACGATCCCGGCGCGAGCGATACTGAGATCAAGCTTGGCCAGACCGTGCCGCATAGCGGCCCAGGCTCGCTTTATGGCGTGCTTGGCCGGGTCGGCGAAGCCTATTTCCAGATGCTCAACGAGCAGGGCGGCATCAATGGCCGCAAGATCAATTTCCTCACGCTGGACGACGCCTATAGCGCGCCGAAATGCGTCGAGGCGACGCGGCGGCTGGTGGAACAGGAAGAGGTGCTGGCGCTGTTCGGCTCGCTTGGTACCGCGCCGCAGACCGCCGTGCACAAATATCTCAACGCCAAGGGCGTCCCGCAGCTCCTGCTCAACACCGGCGCGTCGAAATGGAACGATCCGAAGAACTACAAATGGACCATGGCGGGCCTGCCGCTCTATCCGACCGAGGGGCGGATTCTCGCGCACCACGTCGTCAATGTGAAGCCGGACGCCAAGGTCGGCATCCTCTACCAGAACGACGATTTCGGCCGTGATTTCCTCGGCCCCTTCAAGAAGGTGCTCAGCGATGCCGGCGGCAAGGCCCAGGTGATCATGGAGCAGACCTATGATCTCTCCGACCCGACCGTCGATTCGCAACTGATCAATCTGTCGAAATCGGGCGCCGACGTGTTCTACAACATCACCACCGGCAAGGCGACGTCGCAGTCGATCCGGAAGGTCGCCGAGCTCGGCTGGAATCCGCTGCAATTATTGTCCGCAGGCTCGACCGGCCGCTCGATCCTCAGTGCCGCCGGCTTTGAGAATGCCGCCGGCATCGTCGCCATCCGTTACGCCAAGGACGCCGGCGTGCCGCGCTGGCAGAACGATCCCGATGTGATGCGGTTCGAGGCCTTGCGCGCCAAATATCTGCCCAATGTCGATCGCGACAACACCATCGCCTATGCCGGCTACGGCCAGGCCGTGACCATGGCGGAAATCCTGCGCCGCTGCGGCAACGACCTGACGCGGGACAGCGTGTTGCGGCAGGCCGCCAACCTGCACGGCTTCCACTCGCCGTTCTTCCTCGATGGCGTGACCTATGACTACACGCCCGACGACTACACGCCGATGAAGACGCTCTACATCTCGATCTTCAACGGCAAGGACTGGGACATCTCGGATTCGCCGGTGACGGAGTAAGCTCTGTCACGATCGTTTCTCCCCCTCGACCACGCGCGTAGCACGTGGTGGGGAGGGGGCGACGGGGTGATGCTGCGCCGGCATTTCACCGCGCGCGACGTCGGTGTGCCCTCGACGAAGCGGGTTGGAGGACTTAGCTGTTCTGGCGTGCCATCGCGTCCTTTGCCAGAGTCTTCGACCAAGCCGCCTGCGCTGTTGCCGGAGCGTTTCCAGAAATGGTTCGTCTCGCGCGGCTGGTCGCCGCGCGAGCATCAGTTGGCGCTGTTGGAAAAGGCCCGCGAGGCCCGCTCGGCGCTGCTGATCGCGCCGACCGGTGCCGGCAAGACGCTGGCCGGATTCCTGCCGAGCCTGGTGGAGCTGTCTGGTTCGATGCAGCCTCCTGTCTCCCCACCCCGCGCTGCGCGCGCG
>NZ_JBAURI010000956.1:0-6258 GCF_049581145.1 Bradyrhizobium sp. | reverse complement strand
GGCGGAAACCGCATGATTGCCGAATTCGAAGACCAAGGCTCCAGCGACTACACGGAAGTCCCTTATCGGATCTACGCGCTTTCCGGGGAGCACAAACACGTCCCGGAAATGAAAATACATGCCGGGCTCGATCATGTTCCGCTGTTTGCGCCGGCGGTCGGCCGCTACGCCCAGGGCATGATCGTCGAAGTGCCCTTGCCGCTCCATGCAATGCCATCCCAGCCGCGGCTTGGCGACCTCCATGCCGCGCTGGCCGATGCCTATGATGGCGAGCATTTCATCGAGGTTGCGACGCTGGAGCAATCATCTTCCGTCGCGACAATCGCGCCGGAGAGCCTGAACGGCACCAACAGAATGAAACTCTACGTGTTCGGATCCGACAAGCTCGGACAGGCGCGGCTCGTGGCGGTGCTCGACAATCTCGGCAAGGGCGCCTCGGGCGCCGCCGTGCAGAACCTGAACCTGATGCTTGGATTGCCGGAGCGGACAGGACTGGATGGACGGTTCGCGTGGGAGACCGCTTCATAGTCGTGGGCTATTGTCCGCCGCGTCATGGCCGGGCCGGCCATCCACGCCCTTCTCGCCAGCCGCAAGCCGAAACAAGCCCGCGCATGACAGCGGTTACGGCTTGAGGATCGAGGCGCCGGTCGTGCCGCGGCTTTCCAGATCGATATGCGCCTTGGCGGCGTCTTTCAGCGCGTAGGCGTGGTTGATCGACACATGCAGCTTGCCGCTGATGATGGCGGCAAACAGCGTGTCGGCGCCCTCGAGCAATTCCGAGCGCTTGCCGATATAGTCGTTGAGTTTCGGCCGGGTCGCAAACAGCGAACCATGGCTGTTCAACTCGGCAATCGAAAATGGCGGCACCGGACCGGAGGCGTTGCCGAAGCTGACGAACAGGCCGCGCGGCTTCAGGCAGGACAGCGAGCCCGGAAACGTGGTCCTGCCGACGCCGTCATAGACCACGTCGCAAAGCTCGTTGCGGCTGATCTGCTTGACCCGCGCGACGAAATCTTCCTCATTGTAGAGGATGACATGATCGCAGCCATTGGCGAGCGCAAGGTCGGCCTTCGCTTTCGAGCCGACGGTGCCGATGACATGCGCGCCAAGCGCCCTCGCCCATTGGCACGCCAGGAGCCCGATGCCGCCGGCCGCGGCATGGATCAGGACACGATGATGCGGCTCGACCTTGAACGTCTTGTGCAGCAGATACCAGACGGTCAGGCCCTTCAGCATCAGCACGGCGCCCTGCTCGTAGGTGATATGGTCCGGCAGTTTGACCAGCTTTTCCCAGGGAATGTTGCGCTCGGTCGCATAGGCGCCGAGATTGTGGTAATAGGCGACGCGATCGCCGGGGTGGAAATTGGTGACACCGGGCCCGACCGCGATCACCTCGCCCGACGCCTCATTGCCGGCGATGAACGGCAATGACGGCGCCTTGTAGAGCCCGTTGCGGTAATAGACGTCGATGAAGTTCAGCCCGACCGCATGCTGCCGGATGCGCACCTCGCCAGGTCCCGGCGCCGCCACGTCCACGGCCTCGTAGACCAAGGCTTCCGGTCCTCCCACCTTGTGCACGCGCACAGCCTTGATCATCGTTCGAATCTCCGTCCCGGATGGCCCGATCAGGCAACGAAAGCCATCGCGGCTGCCTTGTCAACTCGACAGGGCCGCCAACGGCTCGCCGGGCCTAATCCGTTTTCCTGCCCCGATTGCGCTTCGCCAGCACGTTGAAGAACTCGACCGCCGCGGAAAATGCGATTGCGAAATAGATGTAGCCGCGCGGAATGTGGAACTGGAATCCGTCGGCGACCAGCGCGACCCCGATCAGCACCAGAAACGCCAGCGCCAGCATTTTCGTGGTTGGGTGCCGGGCAATGAAGCGCGCCACGGGCCCCGACGAGGCGTACATGATCGAACAGGCGATTGCCACCGCCGCGATCATGATCACGAGCTCCTGCGCCATGCCAATCGCGGTGATGATGGAGTCGAGCGAGAACACGATGTCGATGACGATGATCTGCAGGACCACCCAAATAAAACTGCGCGTCCCCTGGGGTTTGTCTCTCTCCTCACCCAGCCCCTCGACCTCTGCGTGGATTTCGTGGGTAGCCTTGCCGATCAGAAACAACCCGCCCGCGATCAGGATGATGTCGCGCCAGGACAAGGCCATGCCCTGGACGGTCAAAACGGTCCGGGTCAGGCGGATCAGCCACACCAGGAGGCTGAGCAGCAGGATGCGGAAAACCAGTGCCAGCGCCAGCCCGATCTGCCGTGCGCGCTTCGCCTGTTGCGGTGGAATGCGCGACACGATCACCGACAGGAAGATGACGTTGTCGATGCCGAGCACGATCTCCAGCGCCGTCAGGGTCAACAGCGCCGCCCAGGACTCGGGGCTCGGCAGCAGCGCGATCATGCCTTGAACGCTCGCAGCAGCCGGATCGCGGAATCGCTGGCAACGACATAGACCGCGATCGCGCACAGCGCGATGGTGACGGGGCTGCCGACGTCGAAGTCGCGCGCGAGCGTGTAAAACAGGAGGATGCCCCACAGCGCGATTAGCGTCAGCGTCAGCCAGCGCAGACGCACGGTGCGCACAGGGTGCAGCACGCGGAATGGCAGAAAGGTCGCCACGATCAAGACGGCGATGGCGAGGCTCGACAGCGCCGGCGGCCATTGCAGCAGGAACAGATAGAACGCGGCCAAGTTCCAGAGCCCGGGAAAACCGCGAAAATGATTGTCCGTGCTCTTCATGCGGCGGTCCGCGAAATACAGCGCGCCCGACACGGCGATCCCAGCACCAAGCAGAGGGGCTGCCAGCGGCAGCAACAGGCCGCTTGCGGTGACCGCATAGGCCGGCACGAAAACATAAGTGACGAAGTCGACCACGAGGTCGAGCACGTCGCCCGACCAGTTCGGCTGCAGCCGCGCCACATCCAGCCGCCGCGCCATCGGCCCGTCGGCGGCATCGATCACCAGGGCCACGCCGAGCCAGGCAAACATCGCGGCCCAATGCTCGCGCACCGCCTCGAGCAGCGCAAACAGGGCAATCCCCGCGCCGAGCGCGGTGAAGACATGAACGGAAAACGCGGCGGCACGCCGCGCCGGCGTGGTTTTGAGCGTGCCTTTGTGCGGGTCCTGCGGCTGGGTCGGGTCCATTGGTTCAGCAGTGCTAGCAGCAATCGCCACAATTTGTATATCGAAAGCGGGCTTGAAAAGGCCGCAGGGAAACGTCAATTGTTCCCCCATGAATGATGTCGCAGAAGCCTACGACGTCGCCGTGGTCGGCGGCGGCCCCGCCGGACTGGTCACCGCGATCGCTTTGTCGGAAACCGGCGCGAACACCGTCCTGATCGCCCGCCGCCATGCCTATGCCGATAACCGCACCACGGCGCTACTGGGCGGCTCGGTCGAGTTCCTGGAGGACCTGAATGTCTGGTCCCGCTGCCAGGACCAGGCTGCTCCGCTTCAGGTGATGCGGCTGGTCGACGACACCGGCCGCCTGATCCGCGCGCCGGAGGTACGGTTTTCCGCAGGCGAAATCGGATTGGACGCCTTCGGCTACAATATCGAAAACCGCATGCTGGTGAGCGCGCTGGAAGACCGCGCCACGGAGCTTGCGAACCTGATACGGCTCGACGATGAGGCCGAGACGATCACGCCGGATGACGCCGCGGTCGAGATCCGCACCGCCGGCGGCAAAGCGGTGTCCGCGCGCCTCGTGGTCGGCGCCGACGGCCGGCATTCGCTGTCCCGCGAAGCCGCCGGCATCGAGGTCAGGCGCCGCGATCTCAACCAGGCTGCACTGACCTTCAACCTCAGGTGTTCGCGTCCGCACCGGAATATCTCGACTGAATTTCATACGCCATTGGGGCCTTGTGTATTCGTGCCGCTGCCCGGTGACCGCTGCAGCGTGGTCTGGGTGACAAGCGCCAAGGAGGCCGAGCGGCTTCTGGCGCTCGGTGATGACGAATTGTCGGAAGCCGCCGAACATCAGGCGCACTCGATTCTCGGCCGGGTCCGGATCGAACCCGGCCGCCATATGTTTCCGCTCGCGATCGAGCGGCCGGCGAGATTTGCCTGGCGTCGAATCGCCCTGGTCGGCGAGGCCGCACATGTCGTTCCGCCGATCGGCGCGCAAGGATTGAACATGGGTATGCGCGATGCCGCCGACATCGCCGAGATCGTCGAAAAGGCGATCGAAGCCGACGAGGATCCTGGCGCGCCGCCTGCGCTGCGGCGTTACGATTCGGCGCGGCGGCCCGATGTCCTGAGCCGCACCTTCGCTATCGATATCGCAAACCGCTCCCTGCTCAGCGACCTCCTGCCGCTGCAGTCGCTGCGTGCAACCGGCCTGCAGCTGATTGGTTCGTTCGGGCCGCTCAGGCGCCTTGCGATGCGTGAAGGAATAGCGCCGTCCTGGCGGCCCTCCTGGCGGTCTGGCCGCCGCTCCGAAAGTCCGGCCACCGAGAGCGAATTTACGGAAACACCAGTCGGCCGCTCTGGATGAACCACATCACGCTGGTCAGCGTGACCACGGACGCGAAGGTGCCGATCAGGACGGCGACCGAGGCCGGCTCGATCCAGCTGTCGTTTTGCCGCGCGATCACGAACACGTTCAGGGCCGGCGGCAGCGAGGCCATCAGCACGGCGGTTGCCGCCCAGGGTTGCGCGAACGGCCCGAACATCAGCATCAATCCGAACGCTGCGAGCGGATGGATCAGGAGCTTGACCGCGATCACGCCCGGAACCTCCCAGGGCACGCGATCGAACGGTCGCAGCGCCACCGTCACGCCAAGCACGAACAGCGCGGTCGGCGCGGCGGCGTTCTGCAGGAATCTCACCATGTTGTCGATCGCCGTGGGTAGCGTGACGTGCAGCGCCGCCACCATCGCGCCGAGACACGCCGACATGATGAGCGGATTGGACACGATCTGCCGTGCCACGACGCCGAGCGCGTGCAGCAGGGACGGATGATCGCGATTGGTCAGTTCAACCAGCAGCGGCACGATCGAGAACAGAAAGATGCTGTCGCAGCAGAAGATCAGCGCGGTGGGCGCGGCGGCCTTGGTCCCGAGCACGGCGAGCGCCAGACCCGGCCCCATATAGCCGATATTGCCGTAGGCGCCGCACAGGCCGGACAGCGTCGCCTCACGCAACGACAAGCCGCCGATCAATCGGCCTGCCGCAAGGGCGAGACAGAAGGCGGTCACGGTCCCGAGCGTGGTCGCAACCAGAAATGGCGGGTTGTTGAGCTCGGCGAACGGCGTCTTGGACATGATGCCGAACAGCAGCGCCGGCAGCGAGACGTAAAGCAGGAAGAAGTTCATCCAGGCCAGCCCCGCCTCTGGCAGACCCTTGTGCCTGCCGCAGGCAAAGCCGATGAAGATCACCCCGAAATACGGCAGGGCGAGATTAAGAATGTCGAGCATGGAGAGGATCTTATGGCGATTTCTTCAGGAGGCGGCGACGGCTCGGAAAGCCGCGCCAGGAAGATGAATTCAATGGTCAGGCACTAGCATCGGTCGCAATCATGGTCTAATCGATTAGACATGATCAAAGCGCGAACCGCCAAGTTCCAGATCGGCCAGATCGTGCGCCACCGGATCTTTTCCTTCCGCGGCGTGATCTTTGATATCGATCCGGAATTCAACAACACCGAGGAGTGGTGGCTATCGATCCCCGAGGACGTGCGTCCGCACAAGGATCAGCCGTTCTACCATCTGCTCGCCGAGAACTCCGAATCCGAATACGTCGCCTACGTGTCCGAGCAAAACCTTTTGGCAGACGATTCCGGAGAGCCGATCCGGCACTCGCAGGTCGCCGAGATTTTCGTCAAGGACAAGGGTGGCGGCTACCGCCCGCGCAATCCGTCGCTGAACTGACGTCGCGCTGAACAGAGACAATCGACTTTCTCGCGCAAGATTTCGCATTGCGGGCGCGAGGCCGCGCATCCTGCGATGCAAAGCAACTGCCTCAGACCCACCAAACCAATCTGACCAACAAAAAAGGCGCCGGGCGGCGCCTTTTTCGTTCGTCGACATCAACCGCAGCGCGCAGCTATTTCGCCGCGGGATTGGCGGCCGTCGCGCCCTGGGTTGCTTCCAGCTTCTTGCGTGCTTCTTCCGCGCGCTTCTGCAGTTCTTCCTGCAGCTTCTTCTGGGTTTCCTCGAACACCTTCGGATCGGTCGGCGGTCCGTCATAAGCCTTGGCGAAGCTCCCGCTGGCTTCCTGAAGCGGCAGCGGCAAGGTCAGCGG
>NZ_JBAURI010000955.1:0-2754 GCF_049581145.1 Bradyrhizobium sp. | reverse complement strand
GGGCCGTTTCGCAGCGACGGAAATCTCCGCCTCGCGCTCGGGGCGATCGCGCGGCTGTCCGGCGATCTCGGCGAGATGCCGCTTGCATCCGCCGCGGGCTTCGATCCGGTGCTGCTCGACTGGCTGGATCTCCGCAACATGCTGCTGGTTGCGGAGGCGGTCGTGCTGCCGGCGTTGGCCCGCACCGAGAGCCGTGGCGCGCACCAGCGCGAAGATCATCCGGGGCTCGATGACATCTGGAGCATCAACCAGATTGTCGCGCTCTCGGACGGAAAGCCCGCGCTCAGCCGCGCCGCGCCGGTAGGGGGGAGGGCCGCGGCATGAAGGCAACGCTCGCCATTCAGCGTGGATCGCCCGACGAGGTCCTGCGCATCGAGGCGCTCGAGGTCGCATTCGAAGCCGGCCAGTCGGTGCTCGACGGTTTGCGCGCGCTGCGCCGGACGATCGATCCGTCGCTCGCCTTTCGCTTTGCCTGCATCAACGCCAACGCCTGCAAGGAGTGCATGATGCTGATCGATGGCAAGGTCGACTATGCCTGCACGGTGCGGCTCAAGGAGGGCGTGACGACGCTGGCGCCGCTGCCTAAAAAAGCGCTGATCCGCGATCTCGTCACCGAGATCGCGCCGCCCGACGAGCGGCTCGAGCTGCCGTCCTGGCGGTCGCGGCGCGGACCGATGGATGCAGGGAAATGAAACATCGAGGGCCCCATCTGCTCGTTGCGGCGAGATGGAGAGGCCGGTCTTTGACCAGAAAGCCCTCGCTTTGCCGAATATTTGAGCGCACTGACCACCGTTCTTCGGGCTACCTGGGGGGTGGATGAAGGGCGGCGATGATGCTGAACCTGAGGGAGTAGGACGCAAATGCTCGACGCGGTACGGGTGTCCGAGGCCAGTCTGCCGGTGATCGATATCGCCGGACTGTCGTCGCCAAGTCCCGCCGACCGGCGGACGGTTGCCGCGAAACTGCGGACGGCATGCCTCCACAGCGGATTTTTCTACATCTCCAATCACGGCATCGACGAGGCGCTCGTTGCTGATGTCTTCGCCGAGGCGGCTGCGTTCTTCGATCTGCCGGCCGAGCAGAAGGCGGAAGTCGACAAATCCCGCTCAAAGGCCAATCGCGGCTACGAGCCGATGCAGGGCCAGACCCTGGAACCGGGCGCGCCGCCCGATCTGAAGGAGGGCTACTACATCGGACCCGAGCATGCGCCGGACGATCCGCGGGTGATCGCCGGCATGTTCAATCACGGCGCCAACCAGTGGCCGCGATCCCGGCCGCGCTTCAGGCCGGTGATGGAAGCCTATCTCGAGATCATGTTGGAGTTGTCGGCGCGGATGATGGGCGGCATCGCGCTGTCGCTCGATCTGCCGGAAAACTATTTTGCCGGTTATTGCACCGATGCGATGGCGAACGTGCGGCTGTTGCATTATCCGCCGCAGCCGGCCAATGGCGATCCGGCGCAGAAGGGCGCCGGCGCTCACACCGATTTCGGCGGGCTGACCTTGTTGCGCCAGGGTGATGTCGGTGGCCTGCAGGTCTGGGACCAGGGTTCCGGCGGCTGGATCCACGCGGATCCCGTGCCGGGCAGCTATGTGGTCAATCTGGGCGACATGATCGCGCGCTGGACCAACGACAGTTACCGCTCGACGCTGCATCGCGTCGTCAACACGTCGGGCCGCGAGCGCTATTCGGTGCCGTTCTTCTACACCGGCAATTACGCGCACAAGGTCGAATGCATTCCGACCTGTCTTGCGCCCGGCGAGCAGCCGAAATACCCGCCGATCACGGTCGAAGAGCATATGCGCGCGATGTACCAGCGGACTTACAAGTAGCATTGGTCAGCGGCGTTCCTCGCGGACATGCGGCTGGCCGAGCGCGCCGGGCTCCTGGCTGCCGCGGCGGTCCTTGGCGCCGACCCAGATCATGACGGCGATGGTCGCAAGATAGGGCGTCATCAGCATCAGATATTGCGGCACCTGGATGCCGGCCGCGGCGATGTGCGGGATCAGCGCCTCGATGCAGCCGAACAACAGTGCGCCGGCCAGCGCGGGCCACGGCGCCCAGCGCGCGAACACGACCAGCGCCACTGCAATCCAGCCGCGGCCGCCGGTCATTCCCGTCACCCACAATTTGACGCTGACGACCGAGATATAGCCGCCGGCCAACCCGATCAGCGAGGACCCGGCGACGATCGCCAGAATCCGATGCAGCGCGACGCTGACGCCGGCGGCGTCCGCTGCGGCCGGATTTTCTCCAACCGCTCGGATGCGCAGGCCGAGCATGGTCCTGAACAGGACGAAGTTGACGGCGATGAAGATCAGGATGGTGAGATAGACCACGGGATCCTGCGTGAACAGGATTCGTCCGATAAAGGGGATGTCCGACAGCGGCCAGATCTTTAGCGGCGCCAGTCCGGTCAGTTGCTTGTTCTGCCATTTCGCCAGCGTGCCGATCAGCCCGGTCAGGCCCTGGCAGAAGAACACCACCGACAAACCCGCGATCACCTGATTGATGCGCAGCACCACCACCAATGCCGCGAACAGCAGCGAGACGATGCTTGCGGCCGCCATGGCGGCGAGCAGAGCGAGCGCCGGATGGCCGCCGAGCGTGAGGCTGGCGCCGGCGCCCGCCAGCGCCCCGACCAGCATCAGTCCTTCCGCGGTCAGGTTCAGCACGCCGGAGCGTTCGGCAATGATCAAGCCGAGCGCGGCCAGCGCGTAGGGCACCGCAGTCACCGGGGCATTGGCCAGCCAG
>NZ_JBAURI010000954.1:0-14511 GCF_049581145.1 Bradyrhizobium sp. | reverse complement strand
CATCCTGGACGATCGTCTCCCCGCCATTCTCAGGAACTACCAGATCGGCGCACGCCGCCGGGTCGCGCCCGGCGTCAGCCTGCATCCGATCAGGCTGCCGGATGGTGGAGGTTCGCGGGCCTTCCTGCTCAGGTCGGATCCGGGCACGCGGATGCTCGAGCACTCCCATACCGGAACCGAACTGACCTGCGTGCTCAAGGGCAGCTTCAGCCATGATGGCGGCAGGTTCGGCCCCGGCGACTTCGATTTCGGTGACGGAACCGTCGATCATCAGCCGGTCGTGGGCGATGGCGAACCCTGCCTTTGCGTGGTCGCCATGACCGGGGATCTCAGGCTAAACGGCTTCCTCGGCAGGTTGATCAGCCCTTTCATCCGCCTGTAAGGGCAAATCACCGACCTCCGCCATCGCCAGATGACCCGATAAGTGATCTGATAAGTGATCCGGCCCGCCTCTGCCGTCGTTTCGTCCAGCAAGAACGACAACGAGAGAGTGGGAAGATGACGTCGCGATCCCCTGCTATCGAGCATCTGAGCGCATTGATCGACCGGATCGCGGACGGCGACCAGAGCGCGTTCTCCGAATTCCATGCGCTGACCAGGAACAAGCTGCGCAAGACGGCGCTGACGATCTGCACCTCGCGCTCGGACGTCGAAGACATCGTGCAGGACGCCTACATCAAGATCTGGCGCAACGCGTCGAGCTTTGATCCGGATCGGGCGTCGCCGATCAGCTGGATTTGCACGATCATCCGCAACACGGCGATCGACGCCGCGAGGCCGAAAAGACTTCCGATCGCCGATCTCGACGAGGCGCTGTCGGTGCCGGCACCGATCGAGGATGCCACCGACGAGGTCGATCTCACGGCGCTGCAAAGCCTTGCCGCGGAAGCGATCGGCAAGCTGCCGGAGGACCGACGGACCCTGCTCTCGCTGGCCTATCTCCACGGCGAAAGCCGCGCGGCGCTCTCAAAGCGGTTCGGCGTGCCGGTCGGCACCATCAAGACCTGGCTTCGTCGCACCTTGCAGGCCGTGAACCGCGAATGCCTGCCTTATGCCGAGGCCATCGCTGCAACCAACGCCACGGCCTGACGCTGCCTTCTTGCGAAAATCCAGTTCGGCGGATTGAACCATGGCTTTGTGAGCTTCGCATGCCAGCCGCCGGGAACGTTCGCATAGCCGATGAACAATCCCACCGCGATGAGCGCCAGCACGAACAGCACGGGTTTGGAGCTGCATGCTTCACCGCCCCCCCGATGAAGCAACCTCCGGCTAGCCATGACCGGCAAACAGCCGGCTCACGGCAAGATATCCGATGGTCGCGCTGCAGCCGGCGAGCACCGATCCCCAGCAGATGTCGGCCAATGTCAGCGTGGTCGACCAGTTCCGCAGCGTCGCGTGGTTGGTCAGGTCATAGGTCGCATAGCTGAAGCAGCCGAACATGAACCCGAGCGCCAAAGCGCGCAGCATGCTCCCTTCCTGGTAGGCGGGCAGCACCGCAAAGCCGATCAAACCGAGCGGATAGATCAGATAAAAGATCGCAGCGGGCCACAGATTGGGATTTGGCCGGAGCACATCGCCGAGCGTCGCCTGATAGAGCCGCGGGCCCATCAGCGTGAGCCAAAGGAAATCGAGCATGACGAACGGCAACGCAACCGCCAGATAGGCTGCGACATAGCCGATACCCGAGATCCGCGGGGCGTGGGCCCATTCCATCAATCTGGCCAAATCAGGCTCCCTGTCAGGACAAACGCTGTCGTCGCAAGATCGACGCCACAGACAGGAACGTTCGACCGGCGAGCCTGGATCACACGCTGCCGCAGCCTGCCCGCAGGCTTCAGCTGCGCAGCCTCGCGATCTCCGCGCGGGCAGCGTCGACGAGTTCGTCGTTGCTGTGGGCATGCCCCCATAGACCCCAGCCGCCGGCGGCCGCCTCGGTCAGCAGCACCCAGGTTCGTTCGCGCAAGCCGGCATCATTGGCCGCAGCCACGACCAGATCGGTGAGCTGGCGCACGACCGCGATCTGCTTGTCGCGGTCCAGCGCGCCGGCGTTGGTGAGGACCTGAACGCGGACGTAATGGCCCTCGCCGTTGACGTTGGCGATCGCGCCATCGGCAAGCTCGTGCACGAAGGCGGCCGTGTTGTTGCGGAACATCGGAATGTCAGGCACCTGTTCCACGGACTTGACTGTCGTAGCCGCGTCGACCGCGAGTTGGTGCGGATCGGCAAATGTGCCGGCGGTGGCGTATATGTCGATCATTGGCATGGCGGCGGGTCCTGGGCTGACTATGACATCCGTCATAGTAGGCTATGATGATCATCATAGTCAACAACTTCGGAAGTCTCGGGGAGTGCATTGGCTGGCGAGATCAAACAGCGCATGATCGAGCGCACCGCGGTGCTGCTGGCGAAGAAAGGCCTGCAAGGCACCTCGTTCAGCGAGGTGCTCGAGGCATCGGGCGCGCCGCGGGGATCGCTCTACCACCACTTTCCGGGCGGCAAGGATGAACTCGTGCTGGCGGCATTGAACGCGGCGGGCGATCAGGCCATGGCGGTGCTCGACGGTCTCGCCGGCAAGCCCGCAACCGAGGTCACGCAAGCCTTCATCGGACTTTGGCGTCTGGTGCTGACCAAATCAGATTTTGCTGCGGGTTGCGCGGTCGTCGCCGTCACTGTCGCGGCCGACTCTCCAGCACTGCTTGGGGCGGCGGCCGAGGTGTTCCGGACTTGGCGCTCGCGACTCGGCGGGCTGCTGGCCCAAGGCGGCGTGCCGGCCGACAGGGCTTTGGCGCTTTCGACCGGACTCATTTCTGCCTGTGAGGGCGCAGTCATTCTGTCCCGCGCCGAGCGATCGTTCGAACCGTTCGACCTTGTCGCGGCCGAGCAGCAGAGAGCGGTTCAGTCCGCTATCACGGGCGGGTGCTGATTCCCACATGTCGCGGCAAATACACTCGACCGCAGGTCCGTTGCCGTCCGTTGAGGGCTGTCCGATCCGTCTTGCCTATTTAGGCTTCTGCCAGCGACGCCTGACGGATTCGGTAGCCAGCATGATCACGAGCATTGCCACGGCGATAAAGGCCGAATCGCGGATCTCGACGCGCGACAGGCCGAGATCGTAGTGCGCGACATATCCCAGGATGAAAGCGACCAGCGCCCCAGAACCGGTGACGACAGCAAACGTAAGCACCAAGACCAGCCGGTTTCCCATGAAAGTTGGTTCCTCGAGATCGTCCGAAGCAAAGCCTGGAGCGTTTTCCGATTACATTGAAGCGGCAAACGCCTGGTCGTGCCTTATTGGTCGCTTTTCTTGCGGAAAGCCGGCGTCCACTTTTTCGACAATGCTCTATCCGGCCAGTTCCGAATATTGCGTTTGCGGCACCTGGCTCTCGATCGCCCGCTCCTCGGTTACGATCTTTGGCTTGCGCAGCCAGACGTAGATCTGGGCCCCGATCAGGAGAACGCAGATCGCCAGGAAGAACGCGCTGATCGGACGGTCGATGAACGTCATCAGGTCACCGCGCGAGATCAGCATGCTGCGCCGGAAGTTTTCCTCGAACCGCGGTCCGAGCACGAAGCCGAGCAGGATCGGCGCGGGGTGGAAATCGAGACGCAACAGGATGTAGCCGACGACGCCGATGAACATGGTCTCGCCGACCTGGAACATGTCGTTATTGGCGGCATAGACCCCGATACAGACGAAGAACATCGCGCTCGGATAGAGGTAGCGATAGGGAATGCGCAACAGCCTGACCCACAGGCCGATCATCGGCACGTTGAGAACGACCAGCAGGATGTTGCCGACCCAGAAACTGGCGATCAGCCCCCAGAAGATATCGGCGTGCTGGCTGATGAGCTGCGGGCCCGGCACGATGCCGTGAATGATCAGCGCTCCGAGCAGGAGCGCCATCACGGTGTCGCCGGGAATGCCGAGACTCATGGTCGGAATGAAGTCGCCCTGCACCGAGGAATGCGTCGAGGCCTCGGGGCAGGCGACGCCCTCGATGGCGCCATGACCGAAGCGCTCCGGCGTCCGCGAGATCTTCTTCTCGGTGGCGTAGGAGACGAACGAGGCGATGGTTGGCCCGGTGCCCGGGATCAGCGCGCAGAGGCTGCCGAGCAGGGTGCCGCGGATCATCGGCCAGAACGCCTGCTTGAAATCGGCCTTTGACGGAAACATGTCGGACACGCCGACCTTGGCGTAGCGCAGATCGACGGCTTCGGTGTTGTTGATGCTGTTCAGGAATTCGGCGACCCCGAACATGCCGAGCGCCAGCGCGATGATCTCGACGCCATCGAACAGTTCGGTGATGCCGAAGGTGAAGCGCGGCTGTCCGGTCTCGATATCCGAGCCGACGATGCCGACCAGCAGGCCGAACACCGTCATCGCGACGCCCTTGAGCGGCGATCCCTTCGCCAGCGTCGAGCCCGCGAGCAATCCGACCAGCATCAGAGAACAGACCTCGGTGGGCCCGAAATCCAGCGCCACCTTGACCAGGAACGGCGCCAGGAAAATCATCTCGGTGATGCCGAACGAGGCGCCGATGAAGGCGGCGACGATGGTGATGCCGAGCGCGGTGCCGCCCTTACCCTGCTTGGTCATCGGAAAGCCGTCGAGACACGTCACCGCATGTGGCGGATGGCACGGCAGGTTCAACAGGATCGAGCAGATCGCTCCGCCATACTGGGCGCCGTAATAGACCCCCGACAGCATCAGGATCGCCGGCACCGGCTGCATCCCGAAGGTCAGCGGCAGCAGGATCGAGATCGTCGCCACCGGACCCATGCCCGGCAGGACGCCGACCAGGTTGCCGACCAGCACGCCCAGGAAGCAGTACATCAGATTGTGCGGCTCGAGCGCGACGCCAAAGCCGTAATACAGATCGGTAATCGCAGTTGAGATCACAGGTTCACCCCGCGCAGCACCGGGAATGGAATGCTCAGGAGATAATGGAACAGGATGACGCCAAAGAAAGTCACGCCGGCCGCCAGCATCGCCGAGGATTTGTAGGTGGCCGTCTTATCGCCCAGCGCGCAGACGAACACGCAGGCGAACACCGCCGGGATCATGCCGGCATACAGGCCGAGGATGATGAACAGGACGGGGCCGCCGAGGATGCAGAGCCACCCGAACCATTGCGGATTGTCCGGCAGGAATTTCTTGCCGTCGTCCTCGGTCGATCCGAGCGCGGTACCCGCGATCAGGACGCCTAAAAATGCCAGCGCGATGCCGAGCACGACCGGCATGAAGCCGGGACCCATGCGGGCCAGACTGCCGAACTTGTAGCCGGCGCCGGTCACCGCGGCCCCGACACCGAGCAGGACCATGAGGCCGCCGGCGTAGTAGTCGCGTTTCAGGTTAAATCGGCCGTTCAAAGCGCCCCTCCGGTATTCCCTGTTATCCGCCGACACTATCGTAAAAGCTGCGGACCTGTCGACCGGTTGGACCGGTCGAATTTTGGGCCCGGTTTCGCGATGGGTTGAAATGGTGATGAGACGTTCGGAGCAGACGAGGAGAAGCGGCGAGCTCGTTCTCCTCGTCTCGGCTCGCGCAGAAGTTGAGAGCCGGATGTTTGTTCGGTCGCCAACACCCGCACAGAGGCGACACCTCGACCAACACGGGCCAATACCTGGACCGCCCCGGCTCAACTGCGCGCGGCACGAACCGGCAGTGTACGGTCAAAACGACGCGATGAGGCGGGAACCAATGCGCATCATCGCCCTGAGCGGGCCGGCCGCCGGACTACTTTCAATTGCAATCCCATCTCGTGATCGATCCAGTTCCCGGCTTCGCCGCCGAGCAAAATCCCGACATCGGCCGACGCCGGCTTGCTCACCGACGAAGATCTGGCCGGGCGAGCCGGCAGTCAGCGGCGCGACGATGGCGAGCGCCGGCCGGCTGCAGGCCTTGCGGAATGGTTATCCCGGGCGGCAGGTGCGGCATCGACGTCAAAAGCAGAACCAGCGCGACAAACAACCCGCAGGCGGGTCCTGATCAGCGCAGCTCCCGATCGGCGCGTGAGAATTCGTCTGTCGGAGCCGAGGCTCTCGAACGAAATCCAGGATCGTTGGGAATGCAGGCGCAATGACCAGATCACGGTTCGAAGATGGTGGCACGCTCGTCGGGCGAACAGCGTCAAGCCCGTTCGACGCCGCGCCATGCGCTGGCAGCGGTGTGTGGTTCGGCCGGCTCGTCGCCGCATCGACGCGCGCGCTCAGCACTGGGAGGCGAAGCCCGCGCTTGCCGGCCATGCCAACGCACACGATGAGGCAGGCGATGCAAGCCGCGCGAGCGCAGACAAGCTCACGCGACGGCACCAAGAGCGCGCGACGACAATTTCAGCGCTGTTTTCGGGGGCTGACCGCGTCAGAATGCCGCGAATGACGTCGAACAGATGCGACAAGCATCGTGATGCGGGCCCCGGCCGATCGGCGGGAGCTTTCGCTGCCCATTCGGCCGCGACGTCCTGCCGACGCGTCGGGGTGTCACTATTTCTTCTTGCCGGCGCCGAAGCTCGGCTGCCAGCCCGCAGTCTTCTGGCTTGGCGCTGCGGCAATCACCTTGATCTTCTCTTTTTTCGGTTTCTTGGCTTCCCGATTGCCCTTCTGCTCGCCTTTGGCCATGTCGATCTCCTTGGGGTGGATGTTGAGGTGAATCTCGGCGTTGATGATGACCCGCGAATCGAACCGGAATGATACCGCCGCCGCGGATCGTCGCCAGTTGGCCGGCTCGGAGAATGCGGTCAGTGCGGCGCACCATCCTATTCATGCTGGGCAGCGACCGTCGCCACCAGAAGCCGAAGAAACAGCGGCACAACCGCGGCGGCACGATCGAGTCAGCCAAGTGAACCCGAAACAATGCAGGCCCTTTCCGTATCGGCGGGAGCGTTCGCACCCCTCAGTCACCGATCGATGCCGTTGCAAGCGCGGTGATGGCCAACCCTACGCCGACACCCCGGCAATAGCGAGCGCCAAATGACCGGGGTTCCGAGCGCACACCGCCGCCTTGTGCTGCCGAACGCGACGAGAAAGAGATGGCTAATGCAGCCGAAAGGGCGCAAGCTTTGGCGATGCATCAAGCCAGCGTCGGCAGCAGGCTGTTCGCGGAAGGCAGGCAGGCATGACAATCCGCTCGCGGCGGGAGATGGTCACCTTCAAGCACCCTTTTCAGATCAGGGGCATCGATCGCCGGCTCCCTGCGGGGGCCTATGAGGTCGTCACCGACGAGGAGATGATCGAGGGACTTTCGTTCGCATCATATCGCCGGGTCGCCACCATGATCATGGTCCCTGCGGCAGGCGCGCGCGATGCGAGAATGGAGATGATCTCCATCGGATCGGTCGATCTGTCCGATGCGCAGCGCAACGATGCAAGCGCGCCCGATCGTGACGGATCCTGATGAACGACGGACCGCTCGATCTCGACAGGCACCGCGGCATGGCCGCGCAAAAGGCGACCGACATCCGTCGTGCGCTGGCGGAGGTGGAGAACAACGCGAAGGATTTGCGCGATCGACAGATCATGCTCGAAGGCCAGCTGCTGGCGGTTCCCGCCGGGTCCTGGTCTGAGGCAGCGGTCAAGGCGCGCTACGTGCTTAATCTATACGCAGCGGGACTGTCGCCGGACGACACCCGTCACCGCGATCTCGTCGCTGCCGTGCTCGAGGATTTCGTCCGGCTCGCCGCCGAGGATTGACGGATTTTTTGCACGCGACCCTTGCTGACGCCCGGGTGAAAGCCGGACCACCCAGATCCTCGTGCGAAAGTTCCAGCTCGTTTCGCATCCCAGGCAGTCTGCGGCCTCGGCAAGATCGAACAGATCGATACGTCACCCACAAATCGAAAGGACGCGCATCATGAGCCTGACCCGAGGTCATTTTCAAGGCTACGAGTTCGATCGGATGGTCATCCTGTTTTCAATGATCGACGGCGAAACCGAGATCCCCTGCGCGATCAGCACATCCGCCATGGACGCGCTGGAGAGCATGAACCAAAGCAAGGCCAGCGAGCGCGAGGCGCAGTTCATGCGGCTGCGCGACCAGATCGAAGAGCGCGCCACCCGCAAATTCCTGGCCATGGAGTTCGAAGGCACGCCTCCCGGCATCATCCTGCGCGGCATCGATTTCCGGAACTGATTCCGTTGCAGGCTGCAACAGATTCGACAGAATTCAATTGCTGGCGCGAAGGGCCGTCTCGAGCCCGGGCGGGGCTTTCGCCCAGTGATAATTGTGCACCGCCAGGTCATAGGCGCGGTCGTACAGCGCGTTCATGTACTGCAGGTCGAACGGCTGATCGCTGGTCGCGCTGAAATCCTGCGGGATGCTGGCCAGATTGAAATCGATCCCATCCTGCCGCGCGATCGAATAGATCCGGTACAGGTCCCCCACGCTCTGGTTCTTGATCAGGGTCGATATCGAACGCTGGGTGATGGCAACCAGGTTGTCGTTGACCGGCTGGAATTCCGGATCGATCCGCCCGTTCCGGATGACATAGATGCGCGGCTTGGCGAGGATGTCGGACCGTCGATGGTCGGCGCGCGCGGACACGATCGTCGGCGCAACGAAGACCTGCCTGGTGACGCCGCCATCGACGTGCAACTCGTCGTAATCCCGGTCGCCGACGCGAACCTGGATTCGCACCGGTGCGAAGATGCCCGGCAGCGTGGCCGAGGCCAGCAGGATCTTGCGAAACAGCGGCAGCGCTTCGGGATCATTGCTCATCGCGATCCGGCCCATATCCCAGATCACCGGGCGCTGCGCGTCGAGATTGGTGGTGCCGATCAGGAGAATGCGGCCCTTCCGTCGCTCCCGCGCGATCTCCTGCAGCAGATTGGCATCGACATAGGTCGCGATCAGCTTGGCCAGCGGCGAGTCGTCGACCAGCGCGGAGCCCTGAAGCAGGCTCGGGACGTTATAGGCGAAGATGTCCTTCCTGCCGTACTTGGTGAACAGGTCGCGCAATTCGGCGTCGCGGCTGCTGCCGATGAACGCGAACGGCGCAATCAGCGCGCCCGAGCTGATGCCGGTCACCAGATCGAAGGCCGGACGCGTTCCCGAGTCGCTCCAGCCGACCAGCAATCCCGCAGCGAAAGCGCCGTCGTCGGCCCCGCCTGAGATCGCCAGGGTGGTGGCGAGCGGCCGGTGCATCTCCGGAGCGTCCGACGGCGCATTCATGAAGGCGCGGAGTTCGGCCGGCGAGCCATCGCCCCAGAACCGGATGTTGCGAAATCCGTCCAACTCGATCCGGTTGGCCTGCGCGGCCGGCAGAGCATTGCGCGAAGCGATCGCGGCGCATCCCGACGTCGACGCGGCGACGCCGAGCAGAACGACGAGGAGAGCGGGTTTGCAGGACAGCGAGCGCAATGTCAGCATCTATTGAGGGCCCAAACATGCATGTCGGGTTCAGGCCGACCAGCCTTTCGCGCCCCGCGGATGTCACGCGCCGCTGACGACACAATCCCGAACTACACGGTCCAACACCGCGCCCAAATCATTGAGGTTTGCTTAACCAGATTCCTCTTGCACGGATGCTGTGCCGGAACAAGGTTGCAGGCTTGTCGATTTCTGGGCAGGCAGCCGCCCGCAGGCAGGTGCAAGGTGATTTCCGGCCAGATCGAGCACGAATCATCTCACCTGATGCGTCCAATGACATCAACGTGACCCCGAGCGGCAACGTCCTCGCCAAGGCAATGCCCGATTCGAGTCACAAAAAAGGGCCGCAATACGGCTGACTACCTGCCAAG
The DNA here is from genome assembly GCF_049581145.1 of Bradyrhizobium sp. GTDB lineage: Bacteria > Pseudomonadota > Alphaproteobacteria > Rhizobiales > Xanthobacteraceae > Bradyrhizobium. The sequence goes on along the minus strand of NZ_JBAURI010000954.1, from coordinate 4,776 downwards.
CCGCTGATCAAAATGATGCGACCGTCTCTCGCCCCTGCCTCGCAGATGAAGCCGCTCGCCGTCAAACGACAACGTCCATCGTTGCGCTTGCTCGCCCGCCCCGATCGCGATCATCGCGCGAACATCAGAGACCCGCGACTCGTTCCCCAAGCGCTCATACGCGCGTCGTGAGTTTGGTTGGATTGGAAGTAGCTTGACCGATCGACCCCAGGCTCTCGCAGCGGCTGCGCCCTCAGGCGATCCACTTCGGCGCATGCGGGAGCGTTTCGCTCTGCCCAGTATCGTGGTTCACCCACAGAGTCGCTTTGTCGCTGCGCAAGAGCGCGTCGACCTTCTCCATCGAGGCGATCGTGGCCTCGTGATCCGCATTGAAGACCGGCACCCGGCGAAGGCGGAAGTTCTCGCGATTGTGAGCGACGTCGCCGCTGAGCAGCACAGGGCCACTCTCGGGGAGACGGACCAGCAGCGAGCTATGGCCGAGCGTGTGCCCCGGCGTGAAGATCAGGCGGACGGCACCGTCGCCGAACACGTCATGATCGCCCTCGACGAGTTCAACGGCGTTCTGGCGCATCGTCGCATAGAGTTCCGGCAGGTAGCCGAAGTCTTCGGGACGAGGTCCGAACATGGCGTCGTATTCGGCTTTCTGCGCGATCCACCTGGCGTTGCGGAACAGGCGGCAATTGCCGACGTGGTCGAAATGAGCGTGGGAGATCGCGATCGTGCCGACCTCGTCCGGTGTCACGCCGATTTCACGGAGTTGCGACGCCACGGTGTTGCGGACCACGCCACGAATGCCGTGCGCCACGATCCGCCCCTCGGGTTCCGTGACGAGGTCATCCTGCGTGCCGGTGTCCCAAAGCAGCCAACCACCCCGATGCCGGATCAGATAGGCGTTGCAGCTCAGCGTCATCGGCACGCCGACGTTGATCCCCGGGGAATAGATCGAACCGTCCTCGACCTCCGCCACGCCACCATCGAGAATGAAGATCTTGTCGACCGTCGCTTGCATGTCCGTCATTCGACCTCGCATGCGGGAGAATTACGCGACAATCTAATGTGCGAATATTTGGAATTCAAAGGCCCATCTTCGGCCGTTTTTGCGACACGACGCCGGAACCACGAGCCGTTTCATCGGAGCGCCAACTGCCCTCACCCGTTGATGTCATACTGCTTGCCGAGATGGTCGCCGATCTGGACCAGCATCGCGACGCATTCGGGATAGCCGGGCCTTGCAGCGGTCGCCGTATCCGCCGTGGCGCGGAATTCCCAGCTGTCGCCGTCACGGATCACGGCAATGGTCATGCCGTCGGGACAATCGGCATGGACCTTCAACTCGGCCTTTGCCATGGCAACGAGTTCGGCTTCGGTCTTCACGGGCTTGCTCATGGCGAAAGGCTTCCTTCGGCGAGGCTCTCGTTTCGCGGCGTTTTCCGAGGCGCCAACCGGTTCGGCGTGGAAACGCGCGTCCCGCAAATTGCCGGTTTACCGACGCTCTGTCGAGAGCATGTGACGACGGCTAGCCAGTCGTACGCTTCAGCCAGCATGAATGGCTTGAACCAGCGCCTCACAACCGGAGGCGTTCCGGAAACTTCCGCTTTCGGGGCACCGCGCACATGGAGATCTGTTGCCGGCTAGCCCCAGTCGCGAATTGACCCTGATCGGAAATAGGCAACAAAGCAATGGTTTGCTCGGACAGCCATCGCAGGTGACCGCGCCGATTCAAGCCGATGATGTCATTCGGAAAAGAGCTTCAGGCCGACGAGACCGACAATAACCAACACAAAGGAAATCAGGCGACCAAGATTCGCACTCTCACCGAAAAACGCGATCCCAACGACCGCTGTTCCCAAGGTGCCAATCCCAACGAAGCTCGCGTAAACCGTCGAAGTCGGCAATCGTTTTACAGATTCACCCAACAGAAAAAAAATAGGGATAGCGAAGACCACCGCTAGCAAAACTGTTGTCCATTTCGAAAGTCCGGCCGAGCGCTTCAAAACGAACGGCCATGCGACCTCGAACCCGTCCGCCAATAGTATGTATACCCACGCCATCAGATGCCCCCTCGTAAGAGTGGCGTAGCACAAACGAGCAAGAAATTAGGTGCATATCTCTGCGCATTTCGCATGTTGGCACATTGCGAAATTTTTCTGTAGTGCAAAACTCGGTCGCTATCGGGGCATGCCGGACATCGAGCAAGCCCCCCATTCACCTTTCCGGAAAATGCTCTAGCGTCCGGCGTCCGCTTGCTTGATGCCGATGATCTGCGGCAGCGCGCCGGTCGAGTCCGGATCGGTCTTGGCGGCGTCGGGCGGCCGGGTGGAGGCGTCGGGGAAGCGGGCCTTCATGTCGCGGATGAAGCCGTCGAGGGTATCGACGCCGGCCGCCATCTTGGCGATGTCGGCGAATTCCGCGCTGTTGGAGGCCGCGGGCCTGCTCGCGGTGTCGAACGCGATCTTGTCGGCTTCCCCGCTCATCAGCGGCGCGTATTTTTCGCGGAACCGCGCCAGCCCGATGGCGTCGCCAGCGAGCGCATAGCCGACGACGGCCCGGATCACGTCGCTCTTCTCCACCGCATTGAGCGGTTTGAAGTCGCGCCAGCGATCGCCGTAATACAATTCGATCTGTTCGGACGCCTCGCGCCATTGCCGCGCCGCCCAGTAGATGTCGGAGCGCAGCCTGATCGCTTCGCGGCCGCCGATATTGGAGATGATGTCGAGCGAGAGATCGTGGCGTCCGATGTCGCTCTGGGCGCGGGCCTCGATCAGGAGCCGCTCCTGGCGCAATTCGCCGGCGAGATCGGCGATGCGGGTCGAGTGCAGCGCGGTGATGGCGAGATCGGGCTTGCGGTTGGCGAGGTACACCATCGCAAGCTTCGAGGCGACCTGGGCGCGCGCGGCGCCTTCCAGGCGATGGTCGACCTGGTATTGCAGGAGTTCGGCTGCCTGATCCAGCAGGTCGACCGCAACCAGCCGGTCGGCCAGCCGCCGGATCATCTCGTCGCCGCGCCGGCCGATCGGCGTCAATTCGCGGAATTCGTAGAACAGGCCGAGCGCCTCGATCGGCGGCAGTTCGTCGCCCTTCGGGCTGAGGAAGATCTCCGAGAACAGCGCTGACGCGGAATCCTGGGCCTGCCGCGAACTCTCCGAATTGGGCTGCAGCTTGGTCGCGGTCCGCGCCGCCGCCAGCGACTCGGCGTAGTGTCCGCTGGCGTTATAGATCTGCGCCAGCATCTGCAGCGTCTTCGCCTCGATCGAATCGCCGCGCCACATCACCGACAGCGTCTCGAGCTCGCGCAGGGCATCGGCCTGCGCGATCTCGTTGCGCTTCTCCTTCAACGCGATTTCGAGCTGGGTGCCTTCGGCCGCCGCCTGGCGGTCGGACGACATGGTCGCGACTTTATAGTCGTCGAGCGCATCCTTCTCCTGCCCCATCGCCTCGGCGAGCCGGCCGCGCAGCACCGCGACCGCGGGCTGCTGCTCCACCGGAACGCCGATGACATCGAGCTCGGCGCGCCGCTTGGCAGCGCCGGCATAGTCCCTGACCTCGAGCGAGGCCCGCATGGCGTCGGCGGTCACGATGCGCTGCAGATCGAGCGGCAACGAGGCGATCGCGAATTCGACATTCTTGAACTTCTCGCGCGCATCGGCCCACTTGCCCTGACGGGCATAGGCCAGCGCCTTCCACAATTGCGAATCGTAATTGTTGCCGATCGTCGGACTGTCCAGATCCTTGAGTCCGAGGTCAGGACGGCCGGACAGGATGCTGGCGATCGCATGCACCATCAGCCCGGAGGCTTCGTCGGTCTTCAGATTGGGGTCGGCGAGCAGCACTTCGGCCTCGCCCTTGGCTTCCGGGTACATGCCGCGCGCCACGTAGAAGCGGGCCAGATCGAGCCGGGCCTGGGGACGCGCCTCCGGCTCGGCCGCGGCCGCGGCCTGGATCAGAGCGTCCTGGCGCGCGGTGAAATAGCCCTCACGGTTCTTGCGCCACTGCTCGATATCGAAGATCGGACGCACCGCCATCGGCGCGCGTTCGGCCGAGAAGTCGACCGAGGACAGCGTCAACCCGCCGGGCTTGCCGACGATGACCTTGTCGAGCCCGACCTCGAGCGCGACCTCGTCCGAGTTCGGCCGCACCGCGATGCCATGGGCGGTATCGAGCAGCGCGAAGTCGACGAAATCCTGCCGCTTGATGAAGCCGCGGACCGGCGCCGGCGCCGTCACCACCAGCAGCGTATCGCCGGCATCAGGGTCCACGATCCGGTGCAACAGGCCGGGACCCGACAGGTTGAGAACGACATTGGCGAGCGCGGGATCGGTGATGTTGCGCAACACCTGCAGCGCCTGCGGCGGGGACATGACCTTGTCGGCAAAGGTCAGCGTCCAGCTGGCACCGCTGCTGCTCACCGAATGCATCAGGGGACGGTTGAGGCGAAGGCGGATCGCCTGCCCGATCTCGAGCGGCATCCGGCTGACGTCGCCGACGATGGAGCCGCCCTTGGCGCGAATCGGCTCGACGTCGATCGGCTGGCTGGAATCGAACACCAGCCACACCGTATCGCCGCGGCGGAACGAGGCCGCGGGCGTCGGCGATGCAAACGTGAAGGTCAGCCGCAGGCCGTCGCTGTCGCGCAAGACATCGACCTGGGCGGCCTGGCCGGCGGGCTTGATTGCGGCCGGTGGCGCGGCTGCGGGAGCCGCCGTCTTCGCAACCTCCGCCGCGACGGTTGAGCGCACTTTCGGCGGCGCTTCGGGCGCCGATGCCGCAGCCTCGGAG
>NZ_JBAURI010000953.1:0-1662 GCF_049581145.1 Bradyrhizobium sp. | reverse complement strand
GGCCTTGTGCGCGCCGTCCCGGTCATTCCCGTCGAGTTCGATATCGAACACCTTGCCCTGGCGCACAGCTGCGACGCCGTCGATCGACAGCGATCTCAGAGCGCCTTCGATCGCTTTGCCTTGCGGATCAAGCACTCCGGTTTTGAGCGTGACGACGACGCGAGCTTTCAAGAGCGGTCTCCGGTTCGTTCAGGCGGCGTTCGACGTCGGCGCCATCGTCAGCAGCGCGTAAATCGCGGTCGGGTCGCGGGTCGCGCGCAACTGCGCGGCGGTCGCGGCGTTTCTGAGCAGGCGCGCGATCGAAGCCAGCGCCTTGAGGTGATCGGCGCCGGCGGATTCCGGGGCGATCAGCATGAAGATCAGATCGACGGGAAGGCCATCCGGCGCCTCGAAGTCGATAGCGCGTTCGAGCCGGGCGAAGACGCCGAAGATCTGCTCGCATTTGGAGAGTTTGCCGTGCGGGATGGCGACGCCGTCTCCGACGCCGGTCGAGCCTAGCCGCTCCCGTTGCAGCAGGGCGTCGAAAATCTCGCGCGCCGGCAACGCGGACACGGCCGCCGCTCGCTCGCTCATTTCCTGGAGCGCCTGCTTCTTGCCGTTGACCCGCAGGGCGGGAAGAACGGCGTCCGGTTTGATCAATTCCGATAGCGACATGTCCGTCCTGGATGTTCGGCGGCCGTCATTGCCCCCAACGATCGCCGTCAGCGTGGATCGAGCCAACCGATTGCTCCGTCCCGTCTCCGATATACGATATTTACCCGCCCGCTGGTCGCATGGGCGAATACGACCACCGGAGCGCCGGTGAGGTCGAGTTCGGCGACCGCAGACGCAACCGACATGGACTTGATCGCCTCCGTCCCCTCGGCGACGACCACCGGCTTGAAGCCCTCGGCCGGCTCCTCCTCGTCGGTCGGCGTCTCGACCAGGTAATTCGAAACCGTCCCCTGGCCTTGCTCTCCGACCGGCGCCTCGGCGCCGCCCGGGCGGCCCTTGAGCCGCTTCTTGTAACGCCTCAGACGCGCCTCGATCTTGGCGGCGGCCTGCTCGAAACACGGATAGGGTTCATGGGCCGCGCCTTCGGCGTGCAGGCTCACCCCCGAACTCAGCCGAAGCGTGCAATCCGAGCGGTAGCCCGAGCCCTCGCGCGCAATCACCACATGGCCGCTCACCGTTCCGTTGAAGTAGCGGGCGACCATCCCCTCCACTTTCTCCAGCACGTGCTGACGCAAAGATTCCACGACGTCGAGGTTCTTTCCAGATACTCTCAAAGTCATCGATAGTCGGCCTTGTCATCGCGGCGAGGCGTAATTCGTCGCCGCTCGTTCCCACGCGCGCTCGCGCGCCCTTCGCCCCCGCCCGCATCGTCGGACGCCGCTCAAGCGGACCTCCCAAAATTAGCGTTAGGAGTCTGCCGCCGTCGTGTCAATCGCGGACAGTACGCGTTGTTTCCACCCGATAATTCCCGCTCAAGCCTCGACCCGAGCGGAATCGCCGCGCGAGCGTTGCGCGCCGATCGGCGACAGCTTGAGCTTCCGTCGCTCGACCGACGATGGAATCTTCAAGCTGTCCCTGTATTTGGCGACCGTCCGGCGGGCCACCACAATATCGGCCTTGCGCAGCCGTTCGACAATGCTGTCGTCGGAAAGAACGTCGTCCGAGTCC
>NZ_JBAURI010000952.1:0-2524 GCF_049581145.1 Bradyrhizobium sp. | reverse complement strand
CGGCCAGGGCGAGCAGAACCGTGAGATCAAGCGGCTGTTGGAGCGGCTGGCGCGGCAGAAGGAAAAGAACTAGCGATCGCGATCGCGGCTCGAACGCAGCGTCGCGCTGTAAGGCCGGGCCGATCGTATCGTTGACGTGATTCACGTCCCGGGTTTGCGCTGCACATTGCATCGCGTCCGGGGCTCGACACAAGCGGAGACATCAAATGGCCCTCGCCCGCGCTCGCCGCAGCGAAACCGCATTCAACTAATGGCCGGGCTTCGTCGACGCGCTGTCGACGCTGGTGCTGTCGATCGTGTTCCTGCTGTCGGTATTCCTGGTCGTGCAGTTCTTCCTGTCGCAGGAAGTCACCGGCAAGGACAAGGCGCTGGAAGAGCTCAATGCCAAGATCGCACAGCTCAACGACATGCTGTCGCTGGAGAAGCTCGGCGAGCTCAGCCTCACCGACCAGGTGACGCAGCTCAAGGCGGGCCTCGCCTCGGCCGAAGCCGAGCGCGACCGCGTCAAGGGGCTCTATGATGGGCTTGCCAATGCCGGCAATGACGCCACCGGCAGGACCACCGAACTGAGCAAGGCGCTCGATTCGGAGAAGCAGACGTCGGCGCGTGCGCTGGCGCAGATCGAGGTGCTGAACCAGCAGATCAGCGCGCTGCGCCGGCAATTGGCGGCGCTGGAGGACGCGCTCGATGCCTCCGAAAAACGCGACAAGGAATCGCAGAACCGGATCGCCGATCTCGGCCAGCGCCTCAACGTCGCGCTGGCGCAGCGGGTGCAGGAGCTGTCGCGCTACCGTTCCGAATTCTTCGGCCGGCTGCGTGCCATTCTCGGCAATCGCCCGGACATCCGCATCGTCGGCGACCGCTTCGTGTTCCAGTCGGAAGTGTTCTTCGATACCGGCCAGGCCACGCTGTTGCCCGAGGGCCGCGCCGAACTCGACAAGGTCGGCAGCGCGCTGATCGACCTCGACAAGCAGATTCCGCCAGAGATCGCCTGGGTGCTGCGGGTCGACGGCCATACCGACGTCAGGCCGATCAACAGCCCGATCTTCAAGTCGAACTGGGATCTGTCAGCGGCGCGCGCGATCTCGGTGGTGCAGTATCTGGTCTCGCTCGGAGTGCCGCCGCAGCGGCTGGTCGCCGCCGGCTTCGCCGAGTTTCAACCGCTCGATCCCGGCAATACCGACGATGCCTATCGCCGCAACCGCCGCATCGAGCTGAAGCTCACGGAAAAATAGCCGTGACCGCGGCACGCCGTCCGCTCCTTGCGCTCTCGTACACCGTCATTCCGGGATGGTGTGCAACACCAGACCCGGCATCTCGAGATTCCGGGTTAGCGCGGAGCCTCTCACCGGGCCGCGCTTTGGGTGGACCCGTTGGCGCGCCCCGGAATGACGCCGGAAGTACGTGGATGCCCGGCACAAAGCCGGGCACGACGGTCAGGCCTTGAGCGTCCCCTTCCAGCTTCGTCCCTATCAGCCGGCGGACGAAGACGCTGCGATTTCGCTCTGGCAACAGACCTGGCAGCAGGCCTATCCGGCCATCGATTTCGCGGCGCGGGTAACGTGGTGGCGCGCACGCTGGCGCAACGAGCTGGTTCCGAACGCTGCGATCATCGTCGCTGAACAAGCGGGCAAACTCGCAGGCTTCGTCACCATCGATGAGCAAGGCTACCTCGACCAGCTCGTGGTCGCGCCGGATCATTGGGGGTCGAAGCTTGGGGGGTTGAAGCTTGCCGATCTCCTGGTCGACCAGGCCAAGCGGCGTTCACCCGATGGCGTCACGCTATTGGTCAACGCCGACAACGCCCGCGCCATCCGCTTCTACGAACGCAACGGGTTTGTACATGCCGGAGGGGATGTCAATCCGATCTCCGGCCGGCCGGTGCTCAGGATGGAGTGGAAGCCCTCGCCTGGCTAGATACCGCGGAACAGCACGCCGATCGTCAGCAAGACATAGGCGATCGCAAGCACGTCGAACACGTTGGACCCATTGATGATCGGTACGGGCGCATGCGCATAGCGAATCAGCATCGCGAGCAGAGCCAGCAGCATTGAAATGGAAAAGATCAGGATCGATGGAGGCGTGAGTACAAAACCGCCGCGGCGATAGGCCATATTCGGCTCCCCTTGCTGTCCGGCATGATGAGTTCCGCATGCAACGTATCAGAGTCGGCAAAGTTGCACGCGTCCGGGAACATTTTCACGAGACGGCAGAATTGAGGCGAAGTCTCAGGCGCCCTCGAACTGCAGCCGCGCCAGCCGCGCGTAAAGCCCGTTGGCAGCAACCAGCGTGGTGTGGGTACCCTGCTCGACGATACGGCCCTGATCAAGTACCAGGATACGATCGCAGGACAACACGGTGGCGAGCCGGTGCGCGATCACCAGCGTGGTACGCTGGCGCATCAGTTCTTCCAGCGCGGTCTGCACCAGGGTCTCGCTTTCCGCATCCAGTGACGACGTCGCCTCATCCAAAAGCAGCAGCGGCGCGTCGCGCAGGATGGCGCGGGCGATGGCGATGCGCTGGC
>NZ_JBAURI010000951.1:0-2651 GCF_049581145.1 Bradyrhizobium sp. | reverse complement strand
TCAGCCGCGCATCCTGATCGGCAACGATGCCCGGCTGATGGACATGCTGCAGCGGCTGCGGCCGGCGACCTATTGGGCGGTGATGGCGAAGCGGCTCGTAAAGGCCGCGAAGGGAAAGTGAGGGTGCGGGCTTGGCACGCCAGGCTTCCAGGCCTGCCATGATTCGCGCGACGGCGAGGTCTCATAACGGCATCGCCGCTTCCACGGTCATGGCCCGGGAATGCGCGGGATCCAGGGGGAACCAAAGCGCCCGGATTTTGCTTCGTTGATCGGGGCCGCGCTTGCTAAAATGCATCGGCTGACAGGCTTGCCGTGAGCCGCGACAGGAGCATCCATGGGGACGATCAGGCTGCTTTCGGCTCCGATCCGGAGTTTCGTGCGGTTTCCGCTGGTTCAGTTCGCCGTCGTGGTCGCCCTGATCCTGCTGCTGCAAGACGCGGACGAACACTCCCTGCTCGGCGGGATCTTCGACGGCCTCGACAGGCTGGTCGACTCCACGGTGACCATGGTGTCCGACATCTTCACGGTGAAGTCTTTCACCAAGTCATGGCTGACCTTCGGCTTCATGATCGCCTACGTCTATCTGGCGTGCTGGCTGATCCTGTACATGGCGCGCATCGCCCTGCGCGCCATGGCTGATGTCGCGGCACGGACCAATCTGTTCTGGCTGCGAAGCGCCATCGCGCGGGAGCGCGGGATCGGCGCCTACCAGGCATGGGTCCCGCTCGAACGGATCAGGCCGGCCCATATCCCGCAACAGGAATGGGAAGCAACTTATGCCTGGCCGCCGAACAACCAGCCGCCCTACCCGCCGTTGCGCCAGCGGCTGTTGCGCGGCGTGGTGAGCTATGTGCTCGTTTTTCTGATCGCCGCGGCGTTGCTGCAGGCGTTCACGCCGTTTCCGGTTTTGAATTGGCTTGCGGACCTGGCAAAGGCGGCGGTCGGGATGCACTCGGAAGGGGATCGGCGATGATGAGATGGAAGGAATGGTCGACATGGCAATTCTGCGCTGCGAGCGCGTGATATTGCTTGAGGGCCTGCCGCAGCTTCTGGCCTTGGCCAGCAGGCAATACGGCATCACAAAAGTGTTGCCGCCGAAAGCAGCCGCCCGCGTCGCGCTCTCGAATCATCAGCCGTCACGATGCCGGGACCGTAGGGTTGCGAGATCAGGACATGGCCGTCGATGCCGCCGGGCAGCACCAACAGGCCGGTGGCATCGATGATGTCATCGGCGTCAGCCAGGGCCCAGCCTCAGTGGTCGCAACGATGCGTCCCTCTCTGATCGCAACATCATCTGATCGCAACATCGCCCTCGAAGATGTCGCTCGCGGTGGCGATCGCGCCGTGCCGGATGACGGCGTCGAATCCGGCCATGGTGGATATTTTCCGTAGCTTCAGGACCGTACGCGATGATTCAGACCTGCTCGAACAGGGATCCCCAGCCGGTGATGCGCCCGGTATCGACGCCAGCCAGTTTCAGGCATTTCCAGACCACGGTGGCAATGGTGTCGTAGATCGGGATGCCGGTCTCGCGTTCCAGCCCGGCCACCAGTGTCGTCGCCCGCAGATTGGTGCAGATGATCGCGATCGCATCCGGCTTCTCCTTCGCGACCTCGAGCGTCATGTCCGCCAGCTGTGGCAGCGGCACCTCGGAAAACGAGAAATTGTCGCGCAGGCCGAGGTGGCGGTCGCCATGACAGGCGATGCCGAGCTTGCGGTAGTTGTCGACTATCCTGGCTTGCACGTCGTCGAGATAGGGCGTGACATAGCCGAGCTTCGTCACCCCTTTCTCGGCCAGAATTTCGTTGAGCGCCAGCATCGACGTCGTGGCGTGGATTCCCGTAGCGGCCGCGATGCGTTCGCACAGGCGGATATCGGCATCGAACCCGAGCCAGCCGGACGAGGTGCCATTCCAGCCGATCACGTCGACCTTGGCGTGCGCCAGCAGTTCCGCGGCGCGCATGATTTCGCTGTCGTTGAACTGCGCCAGCGCAGAATCGGACAGCGCGATCTCTGTCACCTTGAAACGGGAAAAATGAGCGGAGACCTCGGGCAGTCCGGACACCATCGCCGTGGTGATCGGCTCCAGCGCCGTGTTCGACGATGGGGTCAGCATTCCCAGCAGCACACGCTTTGTCATCATTGGTCCCATTTTTTCAGAGAGAGCACGGTCCCCTCGCGGCGAAGCAAAGCGGAATGTGGCGCTTGATCCTGTTGAAGCGCGGGCGCGGCAGATCGCCCGGAACGATGCCATAACCGGGAGCTCAGCAATCTCCATGCCAATTCGAATGCAATATGATGCCGGACAGCATATTGCCCTCGTGCTGGTGCCGGAAACGCAAGCTTCGCTTACACGCGGCGCCGGGTGCACGGTTACAGCCTATCTTGTGAGTTGCGGGCAGCTAGCACAGCCTTTTCAGGAGATGCAGGCCAGCCTCACGAAATTGCCGCACTCCCGCCCCGTCGCCACAATGCGAACCAACTCGTCACCGAAATAGAGCCGGTCTTGTATGCGTACCCGAGGTCGCGATGATGAACCGAGCGACGAGAGTTTTGTGCGCCGTTCTGACCGGCCTTGTCGCAAGTACATCGATCGCAGTGGCTCCACTCCGCGCCGAGGGCAAATGCTACCTCTTCAAACCGGAAGCCAC
>NZ_JBAURI010000950.1:0-5140 GCF_049581145.1 Bradyrhizobium sp. | reverse complement strand
CCGATGGTCCAGGCGTTGAGCTTGTCCCGCATCTGCACCTCTAAACCCGAGTTCTTCAACCGGAGGGGTCGAGCGGTCGTCGAATCGACGAGCGCCAAAACGGCCAACAGGACGACGGCAAGGCTTGTGAAAAAACGGGTTGCAAAAAAACGGCTTGTGAGAAAAATCATTGCGATGTCTCGCTCCAACTTCCGGTGAATCGTTCAGGCGCGCTCGCTCTAAGGTCGATTTAAGTCATTGATTATAATACTGTTTTCGTCATTTGCGATAGCGCGATGACTGGCCTAGAGCCCGACCCCGAAAAGCCGCGATGCCGCCATTAAGTCCCCGTGGCTTTACGGGGAATTTGCCGAAATTGATCGAAGGGCTGGGCGGCTATGAACCCCCTTGATCACCCAACGGCCGCAAATCCCCCGATGCGCTGTCGCCCCCATAGGCACGCCCCGCTCAAACAGCCGCAGTCTCTGACCCGCGTGCGCGACGAGAGATCATCCCGGCGAGCTTTCACGACGTGTCTGCCAGGTCCGGAAACGGATGGGCTCCTCGACCTCCATGCCGCGCCCCGCGCAAAAAGCGGCGAGGCCCCCTCACCGAAGGCTTGATTATTCAAGGCTTGATCGTTCAAGGCTTGGCTCTGTGCGTTTGGCCAGCAGGCTTCTGGATGGACACCAATTCGACCGTCCGTAGAGTGGTGCGCAGAGATGGGGTAGGCATCCTTCAACCTGAAAGGCCGTGTCGCGAGCAGTTCTTCAATCAGCAGTCGATCGCCATCCTGCTGGACGAATCAATCCCGTCTGAAGGCTATTCGCGATTGACGCGTCAAGCCACGCGCTTCAAGCGCGATGTCCCATATAAGCCCTGACGCTCTGCGCGATCCGCTGCGCTTCGATGCTGATCTCGCGCAATTGCCCGGTTGGTGAGGTGATCTGGCCGCAGAAATACGATCGCGCGCCTGATGTCGGTCGGCCGCTCGACCATGATCGCGAGATCGAAGCCGGCGTCGGCCAGCACCTCGTCGGCGTCGTGATGCATGACAAAGGAACTGGTCCGGCCATGCGAGACCATGATAAGCGGCAATCCCTTGCCCGCCAGCGGACAACCCCTCACGCCCGGCAAGGTGATCCTGCCGAGATCGATCTCTGCCGGCGGCCTCGCGCAGGGATACCAGAGAGCGCCATGAATCGCCGGGCCGTCGGCACCGGCGGGAACATCGATGAACCGAGACCCTGCGCCGCGCGCCAGCGTCGGCGCAAGACAAAGAGCGATCACGACGATGAATCTGCACGCATGCGCCATCTGGCTCCCCGCTGGCCGGCGTCAACGCTCGAACAGAGCCTGACCTGCCGGCCTCGCGGCAGGCTTGATCGTTGTTGCGCGCCGGCGGGACGAGAGCGAACGACCTACCTGCCCCACACCTCCTCGGCGATTTCGACCGCAAGCCGGAGCTTGGCCCACTGCTCCTCCTCGGAGAGCACGTTGCCCTCCTCCGTCGAGGCGAAACCGCATTGCGGCGACAGCGCGAGCTGCTCGAGGTTCACGAACCTTGCCGCCTCCTGCAGCCGCCGCTTGATGTCGTCGTTCTTCTCGAGCTCGCCGAATTTCGAGGTGATGACGCCGACCACGACGACCTTGTTGCCCTTCGGCAGAAAGCGCAACGGCTCGAAGCCGCCGGCGCGATCGGAATCATATTCCAGGAAATAGCCGTCGTAATTGGTGCCGGCCAGCATGGTCTCGGCCACCGGCTCGTAGCCGCCGGAGGAAATCCAGGTGGAGCGGAAATTGCCGCGGCAGACATGCGTGGTGATGACCATGTCCGCCGGCCGCTCGGCGATCGCATAATTGATGATGCGCGCGTAGATCTGCTGCAGGCCGTCCGGGTTGTCGCCGCGCTCGCGCGCCTTGTTCAACTCCTCCTGCGAGCAGAGATAGGCCCAGACCGTGTCGTCGAACTGCAGATAGCGGCAGCCGGCGTCGTAGAACGCCTTCACCGCCTTGCGGTAGGTCTTGGCCAGATCCTCGAAGAAGGCTTCGAGATCGGGATAGACCTCGTTCGAGATCGCCTTGCGGCCGCCGCGGAAATGCAGCACCGCCGGCGAGGGGATCGTCATCTTGGCCGTGACGTGGGCGATATCCGCATGCTTTTTCAGGAATCTGAAATGATCGAGCATCGGATGGTCGGCGGGAAAGTCGAGCTTGCCGATCACACGCACCGCGTCGTGCCTGGTCTCGACGCCCGCGAACTGGATGCCTGCCTCGGGATGAAATAGCTCGCAGCCGGTCAGCTTGCTGAGGAAATCGAAATGCCACCATGAGCGGCGAAACTCGCCATCGGTCGCGAGCTTCAACCCGGTCGAGGCCTGCCGGTGCACGACCTTCTCGATCTCGAGATCCTCGGCCTTGCGCAGCTCCTCCGGGCCGATTTCACCCTTCGCCAGCTTGGCGCGTGCCTCCTTGATGCGTGGCGGTCGCAACAGGCTGCCGACCTCGTCGGCACGAAATGGCGGTCTGGTTCTCTGCATGGTTTCACTCCCCGAAAATCAGTCAGCTCAGGTACACTAATTCTGATCGCCTCTGCGAGCGCACCGAAGCCGGCCGGGGATACCACAGGAAGTGGCAAAGCCAACAGCATTGCTTCGACGTTGACGATTCCAGCCATGCCGGGCTCGCATTGTCAGGACTTTCCGGCCACGCCGAGATAGCGTTCCAGCGTGGCGGGATCGGCCTTCAAGGCGCTGCTCGAAGCGTCGTGAACGATGCGCCCACGCTCCAGGATCACGACGCGGTCGGCAAGCCCCAAAATCTTGCGGGCGTGCTGCTCGACGATGACCGAACAGATGCCGCCCGAGCGCGTGATCATGCCGATCGCCCGCAGCAGCTCCTCGACGATGATCGGCGCCAGCCCCTCGGTCGGCTCGTCCAACAGCAGCACTTTCGGATTGAGCGTCAGCGCACGCCCGATCGCCAGCATCTGTTGCTCGCCGCCGGAAAGCTGGTTGCCGAAATTGCCGCGCCGCTCCTTCAGCCGCGGAAACATCTGGTAGACTTTTGCGACCGTCCAGGGCCCCTTCTGCGCCACCGCGGTCATGTTCTCTTCCACCGTCAGCGAGCGGAAGATGTTGCGCTCCTGTGGTACCCAGCCAATACCGGCCCGCGCCCGCTGGTCTGGACGCAATGAGGTGATGTCGGTCCCGGCAAGCATCACCTTGCCGCCGAAGCGGCGGGTGACGCCGACGATCGAATTGATCAGCGTGGTCTTGCCGGTGCCGTTGCGGCCGAGCAGCGCCAGCACCTGGCCGTCGCCCAGGCTAAGCGACATGTCGGACAGCACCACGGCCTCGCCATAGCCGGCGCGTAGGCTTTCAATGACCAACAGATCATGCTTCGGTAGATCAGGCTTCAGCAGATCAGACTTCAGTAGATCAGACATGGGCGGCCTCGCCGAGATAGACCGCCCTGACCTGGGGATCGCGCGCGACGTCTTCGGGCGGGCCTTCGACCAGCAGGGCGCCTGCGACCAGGACCGAGATGCGATCGGCAAAGGAGAACACCAGGTCCATGTCGTGCTCGATCAAGAGCACGGTGACGTCGCGCGGCAGCGCCGCTACTGCAGCCAGGATGTCCTTGCGCTCGCCTTCCGGCACGCCGGCGGCGGGCTCGTCGAGCAGCAGCACGCGCGGCTTGGCCGCGATCGCGAGCGCGATCTCGAGCAGGCGCTGCTTGCCATAGGGCAAGGTCGAGGTCAGTTCGTTCATGACGTCGAGCAGCCGGAAGCGGCCGAGCGTTTCGGTGATCTCGGAATTGACATCGTCGCGCGTGCCCATGCGCCGCCACCAGTCGCCGCCGCGGCCGAGCCGCTCGGAGACCGCGAGCCCGATGGTTTCGAGCGGGGTCAAGTCGGCATAGAGCTGATTGATCTGGAAGGTGCGGGACAGGCCGCGCAACACCCGCTTGTGCACCGAAAACTCGGTGATGTCGTGGCCTTCCAGCAGGATGCGGCCGCCGCTTGGCCGGAGCACGCCGGTGAGCAAGTTGATGACGGTGGTCTTGCCGGCGCCGTTCGGGCCGATCAGCGCATGGCGCGCGCCGGAAGCAATTTTCAGGGACAGGTCCCGGGTCACCTTCAGCCCGTCGAATTGCTTTTCCAGCGCTCGTGTTTCCAGAGCGAACGTCATGGCAGATCGCTTTCCGGCAGCACCATTGCGGCCTTGCGTCCGACGAACTGGATGATGACGAGATTGGGCAGCCACAGCACCCAGCGATGCAGGCGCTGGCGGCCGACCAGCACGATGATCACGAGCACCAGCCCGATCCAGAACTGCCAGTACTCAGGCGTCAGCGCCGAAAACACCTCCTGCAGCAGCCGGAACACCACGGCGCCGATCAGTCCGCCATAGAGATAGCCGGTGCCGCCGATCACCAGCACCAGCATCAGATCGGCGGAGCGCTCGAACGCGAACACGTCCAGCGATGCCAGCGCGGTGGTCTGGGTGAACAGCGCGCCGGCGATTCCGGCGTAGAACGCCGACAGCGTGTAGACGGCAATCAACCGCTTGTTGACGGGAATACCGATCGCGGCCGCCCGCAGCGGATTATTGCGGATCGCGCGCAGCGACAGGCCGAACGGTGAATGCACGATGCGGCGCGCCAGCAGGAACAGCAGGAACAGCACCGCGAGAGCGTAGAAGAAGCCGGTCTTGCCGAACATGTCGAACGCGAACACGCCGAAAATCGGCTGCATCTCGATGCCCTGCAGGCCGTCAGTGCCACCGGTGATATCCGAGAAGCGCTCGGCGAGCGCCTCGAGCAACAGCGCAATCCCGAGCGTCACCATCAGGCGGGTCAGATCGGCGCCGCGGATCACCAGGAAGCTGGTCAAAAACCCGAGCACCATCGCGACGAGGCCCGCGGCGATCAGCGCAATCACCGGCTCGGAAATCACGCCGTGCACCGCAAGCAGGCCGGCGGCATAGGCGCCAGTGCCAAAAAAGGCGGCGTGGCCGAGCGAGACGATGCCGGCATAGCCGAGGATCAGGTCGAGCGACAGCGCGAACAGCCCGAGCCGCACGATGTCGGTCATGATCAGATAGCGGGACGGAAAGGCGAACGCGCAGGCGAGCGCCAGCAGCCAGAACAACAGTTC
>NZ_JBAURI010000949.1:0-2722 GCF_049581145.1 Bradyrhizobium sp. | reverse complement strand
CCGGGCGATGACAGCGGGGCTCTGGCTGCTATTCGGCGGCCTGCTGGGCGACAGTCGGCTGCGTGCCGGCCACCGTCGCCCGCCGCATGTCGCGCGGCTGCGACTGGTCGTAGCGCCGCACCCGGTGCATGGTCTGGCGGTTGTCCCACATCACGAGGTCATGCAGCTTCCATTTGTGGACGTAGACGAATTCCGGCTGCGTCGCGTGCTCGGTCAGGTCACGCAGCAACAGCCGCCCCTCCGGCACGCTCATGCCGCGTACGAGGCCTGCGTGCGACGACAGGTACAGCGATTTGCGGCCATGCACCGGATGGGTGCGCACCAGCCGCTGCGCGACCGGCTTGAACAGCTCCTTTTCTTCGTCGCTGTAGTCGAGGAAGCCGAGCGAGCCCCGTGAATACATCAGCGAATGCTCGCAGATCAGGTCCTCGATCTCGGCCCTGGTCTCGTCGTCGAGCGCATCATAGGCCGCGCGCATGTCGGCGAATTCGGTGTTGCCGCCCTTCGGATTCACCACGCGTGCCGACAACAGCGAGAATTTCGCCGGGATCGGCCGGAACGAGGAGTCGGAATGCCATAGGCAGTTGCCGAGATTGAACAGATGGGTGCGATGATCCTTTGGCAGCGGCCTGCCGTCCTTGCCGAGGTTGGAGACATCGTTCAGCCCCGAGGAGAGCCGGTAGTCATCCTTCCTGGTGACGTTGCCGCCGCGCGCAGGCTCGCGCTCGCCGAAATTCAGCGCAAAGGCCAATTGCTGCTCGTCATTGATGTCCTGGTCGTGGAAGACAAGCACCGCGTACTTGTCCATGCCGGCTTCGATGTCGGCCGCCTGCTCTCGTGTCAGCGGTGTTCGCAGGTCGAGGCCCGAGACCTCGCCGACGAAATGTTTTGACAGCTGCTGGATCGCGATCGCCATGACGTTTCTCCCGAGCGAGGCGGTTGTCCCGCCCAATTTGCTTCAAAAGCTACTCCCTGTCGGCACCATGTCAACGCTGGGCCGCGCATGGCATTGCGCGCATTCCGTGTCCGGGACGCGGCGCGGCACCGGGACTCCTTACGCATTGCGCGCCATCAGCCCGCCATCCACCGGGATCACCGCGCCGGTCAGAAACGATGCCGCCGGCAGGCACAGGCTCAGCGTCATATGCGCGACTTCTTCCGGGGCGCCGTAACGGCCGAGCGCGGTGCGGCGCCTGGCGTAGATCGCCTTGTGCTCTTCCGGGATGCGCTCGGTGATCGCCGTCCTGATCGGGCCCGGACAGATGCAGTTCACGGTAATGCCCTCGCGTCCCAATTCGACCGCGAGGGAGCGCGTCAATCCGGTCACGCCCGCCTTGGCCGCGGCGTAGGGGCTGTGCAGCGCAGTGGCGCCGAGCGCTTCGGTGGAGGCGATATTGACGATCCGCGGCGATTTCGACTTTCGCAAGTGGGGCAGCGCCGCGCGAATGATGCGCGGATGCGCCGTCAGCATCACGGCCATCGCCTTGGCCCAGGCCTCATCATAACCGTCCTCGTCGATTGCGATCCGCACCGAAATGCCGGCATTGTTGACGACGATATCAAGGCCGCCGAAATGTGCGGCGACGTCATTCACCACCGCAACGATCTGTTCGCGGTCCGCGACGTCGAGAGTCCAGGCTTTTGCCGTTCCGCCATGCGCGGTGATCTCGCCGGCGATCGCCAGCGTGCCCTCGGCGCTGATATCGGTCACGGCGACATTGGCGCCTTCGGCGGCAAACACGCGCGCGGTGGCGCGGCCCATGCCGCTGGCAGCGCCGGTCACGAGCACGGTCAATCCCTGCACCGACCGGCTGAGTTGCTTGAAATCGGACATCTTAGGCTCGCTTGGATGTCGGGCGATCGATTGACAAGGCTGGCATCGATCCGCAGACAGGTCAAACCAGCAAGGAACAGGCAACGAACAACAGGGATGGGAGATGAACGAGCTCGATTTCGGCGGCAAGCAGGTGCTCGTGGTCGGCGGCTCCAGCGGCATCGGCAACGGCATCGCACAATCGTTTCGGGGCAAAGGCGCGCGCGTTGCCGTCTGCGGCACTCGCGACGCGGCGAGCGATTATTCAGCCGACGAAGGGTCGCAACTCGATGGTCTCGACTATTTCAGGCTCGATGTCAGCGACGCGCAGGCGATCGAGACATTCAATCCCGCGTTCGACCGGCTCGACGCGCTGGTGCTCGCGCAGGGGGCGGTGCTCTACAGCCGCGGCGAATTCGAGATGTCCGGATTCCGCAAGGTGCTGGAGGTCAATCTGATCAGCCTGATGGCCTGCGCGACCAGATTTCATCCCATGCTGCGGGACAGCCGCGGGGCGCTGATCATCGTCAGTTCGACCGCAGCCTACCATTCGACCATGGGCAACCCAGCCTACAACGCCTCGAAGACCGGCGCCGTGGGCCTGACGCGGACGCTTGGCGAGGCCTGGGCGGCAGACGGCATTCGCGTCAACGGCATCGCGCCTGGGCTCGTCGACACCAAGATGACCCGGGTGACGACCTCAAATCCCAAGCGGCTCGAAGCGGCGCTGTCGCGGATCCCGCTGAAGCGGCTGGGAACGCCGGCCGACATGGCGGGCGCCGCACTGTTTCTGGCCTCGCCGTTGTCGTCCTACATCGTCGGTCAGACCATCGTGGTCGATGGCGGGCTCATCCTGTGAAATGAGCCAGGTCGGTTTTTCGGTTGGAGCATGGTCTCCGCGCCAACGGG
>NZ_JBAURI010000948.1:0-1524 GCF_049581145.1 Bradyrhizobium sp. | reverse complement strand
GGTTCAGCATGGCCTTGGGCGGGTGGCGCTTGGCGTCCAGCTCCAGCTCGCGGCAGACCAGGGCCATCAGCCGCTGGGAGTCGGCCTGGTCGTAGATGGAGAACGAGGAGGGGTAGCCGAAGCGCTTGGCCTCCCGGCGCAGGATCCGCACGCAGGCGGAGTGGAAGGTCATGACCCACATGGACCTGGCCCGCGGGCCGACCAGGGCGGCCACCCGGGACGCCATCTCCCCGGCCGCCTTGTTGGTGAAGGTGATGGCCAGGATCTCCTGCGGCGCCACCTCCCGCGCGGCGAGCAGGTAGGCGATCCGGTGGGTGAGCACGCGGGTCTTGCCCGAACCCGCGCCGGCCACGATAAGCAGCGGGCTGCCCTCATGCACCACGGCAGCGCGCTGCTCCGGATTGAGTCCGTCGAGGAGGGCATCTATAGCGAGGGCAGCCACCTCCTTAGGGTAGGGGGTTCCGCCGACAAAAGCGGGGCAGGCCCGTCGCCTGACCCGGATGGCACCGACCATGATCATCTGCGACTTCCCGGCAAAGATCAACAAAATCCGCGTTTGTGACCACACACAATCCCATCGCCACCTATATCCTTCTTTGCCTCCGGCGCGTGCCTGTTATGGGCTATTCTGGCCGTCTTGACCGTTAGTTGGATGCGACGGGGAGCAACTCGCATACGACGCCTCTGAACTGTGTGGGGGTGCCATGGGATCGCATGGTCGATCCATAAGGCTCCGTATTTACTTTCTCGTGGCGATCCCGCTCATCGCCATGGTCGGGTTGCTCGCCTATGTGGCCGGTACCTCCA
This sequence comes from Bradyrhizobium sp., assembly GCF_049581145.1. Taxonomy (GTDB): domain Bacteria; phylum Pseudomonadota; class Alphaproteobacteria; order Rhizobiales; family Xanthobacteraceae; genus Bradyrhizobium. Next base: position 717 of record NZ_JBAURI010000948.1, on the reverse strand, counting down.
TCAACAATGCCGTCAACCTGGACCGGGCGCCCGACCTGATCCACGCGACCTCGCTGCCGACGGCCGAGTTCACCAGCCTGGTGGAAGACGAGCGCGCCGCCGCGGTGATCTACCTGTTCCAGCCCACCGCCGCCAACCTGGCGGCCTACGACGCGGCCACCAAGGCAACCGACACCGACCAGCCGGCGTTTCTGGCGGCGATGAGCTCGCCGGGTACCAAGAGCAGCGAGACGGCCGACGAGGCCAAGGCCATCGACACCCTGATCAGCGGGCTCGGCCAGCTTCCGGCGCTGCGAGCCGGCGTCACCGGCCGGGCGCTAACCCCGCTGCAGGCGCTTGGCGGATACAGCACCGGCATCCAGGACGAACTCAAGCTGTTCCTGGCCGAAGCCGACAGCCTGACCAACGCCACCGCGGCCGACCAGGCGCTCGGGCTGATCGCGACGGTGTCGGCCAGGGAGGCGCTGTCGCAGGAATACGCGCTGCTGTCCGGGGTGCTCGCGGGACAGCGGATGACCCAGGCCGACCGCGCCGCCTTCTCCGAGATGGTCGCCACGCGACAGGGCGACATGGTCGACGCCGACTCCCTCCAGGATCCGGCCAACCTGGCCATCTTCAACGGGCAGGTGAACAACATAGAGCAGACGCAGCTCGCCCAGATCGAAGACGTCGCGTCGGCAGGCACTCCTCTCGCCCGGCTGCCGATCACCCTGGACC
>NZ_JBAURI010000947.1:0-6840 GCF_049581145.1 Bradyrhizobium sp. | reverse complement strand
GGATGACGTCGATGCTGCACAAATTCCCGGAAAACGGCACCATCGGCGCGCGCATCCAGCTCGCGGAGCTGGACTACGTGGTCCATTCCAAGGCGGCGATGACGTCGCTTGCGGAGAATTATGTGGGGTTACCGTTCTAGGACCTTCATTGCGAGCGGAGCGAAGCAACCCATCCGGCCGTAAAAGGAAAGAATGGATTGCTTCGTCGCTTCGCTCGTCGCAATGGGGTGGAAGGAGCGGAGAAGATGCTCACACTTTATTTCGCGCCCGGCGCAAGCTCCATGGCCGTGCACATCGCCTTGCACGAGATCGGCGTGGCTTTTGAGGGCAGGCCGATGTCGTTCAAGAGCAATGACATGCGCGCGCCCGACTATCTCAGGCTCAATCCGGAGGGCAAAGTGCCGACGCTTCTGATCGACGAGCGACCGCTCACGGAAGTGGCAGCGATCCTGTTTTATCTCGCCCGGCGCTTTCCTGAGGCCGGATTGTTGCCGTGCGACGATGCCGAAGCCGAAGCGCATGCGCTCTCCTGGATGTCGTTCATCGCCTCGACCCTGCATCCTGCACGACGGCGCGGGCTGGATTACGCCAAGGGCATTGCTGATCGACGGCTCGGCCAAGGCTGGACGCTCGGCGCGCGCTACTCGATCGCGGATATCCATCTGTTCCGGCTGTACTGGCGGCTGTTCAATTCGCTGAAGCCGGCGGCGGGCACCTTCCCAAATCTTGACGCACATTACGCGCGGATGGCGGAACGGCCGGCGGTGCAACGGACGATCGAGGTCGAATCGGCGGTTGGTTACGAATTGCCGGCGTGAGTGTCTGGAACAGAATCGCATGGTGGGCACGGCGCAAGAGCGCCCTTGCCCACTCTACGCGACCGGGCTACCGGCTTACCCGCCTTCGCACGTGACGACGGAGTGCTGGCGTTTCAAACGCTGCCGCGAATCCCGTTTAAAACTTTGTAGGCAATGAATTCGACGCGCGCATCGCGTTTAATCACGACAGCACCAGCAACCCGTGAGCCGCGCATGACCAGCACCGACATTCCCGATGGCTTCGAGCCGCACTTCCGCAATAGCCCGTTCACCGATCCCTGGGAGCCGCTGTATTCGAAGAAGACGGAAAAGGCCGTGATCATGGGTCTGCGGCTGGCCCGACCACACACCAATGCACGCGGGCTGATCCATGGCGGATTGATTGCATCGCTCGCCGACAACGCGATGGGCTATAGCTGCGCACAGGCGATGGGCTGGGCCTCGTCGCTGGTGACGATCTCGCTCGCGGTCGATTTCGCAGGCTCGGCGGCAATCGGACAATGGCTCGCGGTGGAAAGCGACGTGATCAGGACCGGCAGCACGATCTGCTTCGCTCAGTGCCTGATCAAGGCTGATGACGCCGTGATTGCCCGCGGAAACGGGACGTTTCGGGTGGTGCCGAAGAAGTAATAGCTCCCACCCATCGTCATGCCCGGCCTTGTGCCGGGCCTCCACCGCTTCTTCAATCGGCGACAAAGACGTGGATGGCCGGGCATGGGCGAGCAGACGCGACGCCGTCCTGCGGACGGCTGTGCCCGGCCATGACGGAGACTGCGGCGGCATCATTTACCAAAATGCCAGTCGCTGCTCTCGACCACGAGATCGACGAAGCTGCGCACCTTGGCCGACAATAGCCGCGAGGTCGGATAGACGATGTGGACCGGCAGCGGCGGCAATTCGAACTGCTGCAGCACGATTCTGAGCCGGCCGCGCCTGATGGCGTCGGCCGCCTGATAGGCCAGCACCCGGGTCAGCCCGCCCCCCGCCTCGGCATACTGGATCGCGGCATCGGCGCTGTTGGTGACGAGGCGCGGCATCGTGTTCACGCGCAGTTCGCCTGCCTTCCCGGCAAAGCGCCAGTCCGATGACCCCGCCGCGGCACCGAACTGGATGGTGTCGTGGGAAGCGACGTCGGCCGGCTGCTTCGGCTCGCCGCGCGCCTTCAGATAAGCGAGCGATGCCACCACGACGCGCCGCATCTCGCCGACCTGGCGCGCCACCAGCGTGGAATCGGCGAGCTCGCCGATCCGAACCGCGAGATCGACGCCGTCCTCGACCAGATTGACGATGCGGTCCTCCAGCCGCAATTCGCCGGAGACGTCGGGATAGCGTTTCAGATAGGCCGACATCACCGGACTGACATGCAGCCGACCGAAGCCGACCGGCGCCGAGATCACGAGCCGCCCGCTCGGGCGGGTACGTTCGCTTTCCGCAGCGCGTTCGGCTTCCTCGACATCGGCGAGGATGCGGCGGGCGCGCTCCAGATAGCGCGCCCCGGCATCGGTCAGCGCGACCTGCCGCGTGGTACGCTGCAATAGCCGGGCGCCGAGACGCTGTTCCAGCGCCGCGACCAGCCGGGTGACCGCCGAGGGCGACACATTCAACTTGCGCGCCGCGGGCGCGAACCCTCCGAGGTCCGCGACCACGACAAAGGCCTGCATGGCGTCGAGCCGATCCATTGGATTATTGCATAATGCGCAATGATAAAGTGTCAATCTGCCAGATTGTTTAAACTCCAGAGAGCATCCATTTCGTTTGTCGAACAACGGAAGCGGAGGGGATTCTGATGATCGAGACCCAGGTCCATTCCAACCCAATTGATGCGAGCCGAGCCAATTCCAGTGACGTCGCGTTCACCCCGGCGGTGAAGGCGATCCAGACACGCAAGGGCTCGCGCGAGGCCTATGCCCATGTCGAGGAGAATGGCGGATGGCGCACCGAGATCGACGACCGGCTCGCGGGCTTTCTGGCCCAGACCGACAGCTTCTATCTGGCGACCGCAACGGCCGACAGCCAGCCCTATATTCAGCACCGCGGCGGACCGAAGGGTTTCATCAAGATTCTGGACAAGCACACCAGCGCGTTCGCCGACTATAGCGGCAACAGGCAGTACGTCACCCAGGGCAACCTCTCGGAAAACCCCAAGGCATACATTTTTGTGATGGACTATGCACATCGCCGCCGGGTGAAGCTCTGGGGCGAGGCGCGGGTCGTCGAGGATGATCCGGCGCTGACGCAATCGCTGATGCCCAGGGGTTACAAGGCGCGGCCGGAGCAGGCGATCGTTTTCACGATCGCGGCGTGGGACACCAACTGCCCGCAGCACATTCCGCAGAAATTCGATGCGGCCGATGTCGCGGCCGCAATCGCGGCACGCGACGCCAGGATCACGGAACTGGAGGCAGAGCTGGCGAAGCTGAAGAAGCAGGCCGCCTCAGCGGTCTAAGCAAAACTCAGTCCAGCGCCTGCTGTTGCCAATAGTGATGCCAGACCGCGCATAGCGCGAACCCGGAACCCAGGGATTCCGGGTTCGACAGTTCGTGTCGCCCCGGAATGGCGGAGCGAAATTCACGCGGCCTGTTGCAGCGGGGTCCACGCGAACTCCGGATAGTAGTGCTGCATCATGCGGTCGACATAGGCGGTCAGATTCGAAAACTGCTCCGCCCGCGCGCGCAGTTTGGAATCGAAGAATGGCGTTAAGATTCCGGCCAGCGCGCCGAATGCGGTGGCGTCGGTGCCGCAGGGCTTTTCGCCCATCAGGTAGGGCTGGTCGGCCAGTTGTACCGACAGCGCAAACAGCGAGCGGGCCGCCAGTTCCACATCATCGTCGGGCGCGTGACGGCCAAGCCCGCTCAACAGATAGTTCTCGGCGACACGGAACTGCGCGTCCTCGCGCAGCTTCTCGCGACGGTCGTCCGGCGCGCCGTCGAAGAAATGCGCCGGTCCCCTGGCGAAATTGTCCGGATCGACCCACCGCGCCCCGATCATCGCCCAGTAGACGTGATGCTCGATCATGCGCTCGAACGCCCAGGCCTGCGCACGCTGCCGCCGGTCGAGCCCGGCATCAAAGTCGAAGCCGTATTTGGCCTCGAAATGAGCGCGGATGAAGGTGGAATCGGCGATGCTCTGGCCCTCATCGTCGATAAAGGGCAGTTGCCCCTTGGGCGATGCCGGTGGCATCGCCTTCTGCTTGCGGTAGGCAAGCCCTGCCATCTTCAACTGGACCTCGGTCTTGGCGACGAACGGACTGATTTCAGGCAAGCCGAACCCCGCGCCAAAGCCATAGAGGGTAATCATCTGGACGCTCCCGATCTCTTCAACAGCGCGCGCAGGCTAGCCACCCCCTGCTGCCACCATGGTGTCAGCATTGGTGCTATCATCGACCACAGGTCGAGACCGGACAGGATGATCATGGACAAATTCCCCTGAAGCTGAGTGTTGTCCCCTTATAGAAAGCACCTGCTGCCAACATGCTGTCAGCATCGGCAAGGGCGCTAGAAACGTCCTGACAAAACGCACCGACAAAGAGACTTTTCATGAGACGCGCCGACCGGCTGTTTCAGATCATTCAGGTGCTCCGGCGCACCCGCAATCCCTTGACCGCCGATGCGATCGCCGCGGAGCTGGAAACCTCGAAGCGCACGATCTATCGCGACATCGCGACCTTGATCGGCCAGCGCGTGCCGATCCGCGGCGAGGCCGGCATGGGCTACGTCCTGGAAAAGGGATTCGACCTGCCGCCCTTGATGCTCACCCCCGACGAGATCGAGGCGGCGGTGCTCGGCGCGCAATGGGTGATCGGCAACGCCGATCCGGTGCTGGCGCGCGCAGCCCAGGACCTGATGGCCAAGATCGCCGATACCGTGCCGGAGCGGTTGCGGCCTTTCGTGCTCGAACCCGCGAGCCGAGCGCGGCCGGACTGGCGCAGGGAGCCTGACCGTATCGACATGGCGCGGACGCGTTCGCAGATTCACGAAGGCAAGAAGATCACGCTGCGCTACCGCGACGAACGCGGCCAGGACAGCGAACGCACGATATGGCCGATTGCGATCGGCTATCACGCAGCGGTGCGGATTCTCGCCGCATGGTGCGAACTGCGCCGGGATTTTCGCAGCTTCCGCACCGATCGGGTGGTCGAGGCGGACTATCTCGACGAGAAATATCCGGAGCGGCGCGAAGCGCTGCGGGCGAAATGGCGGCGCAGCCTGGTTTGGGAACAGCCCAAAGACGTGTAGGAAGACGCATGTCCGATCCGACCACCGACAACCCGAACGCTGAAACCCCCAGCCAGGAGAGCCCATGTCAGAGCTGCGGCGCATGCTGCGCCACGTCGGCGAACTGGCCGCGCTTCTCGGTCGAGAGCGACGCGGCGCTCGAGCTGATTCCACCCGAGCTCGTCAATGACAGATCGTCAGGCATGCGCTGCGACGGCGACCGTTGCGCGGCTTTGCATGGCGAGGTCGGAATTGCCACCGCGTGCACGATCTATGCGATCAGGCCGGAGGTGTGCCGAACCTGCCTGCCCGGCGACGCCGAATGCACGATGGCGCGGAAGAAGCACGGGCTGCCGGTGCTGATTTAGTTCAGGCTGTCGTCCCGGCCAAGCGAAGCGCGAGCCGGGACCGACCGGGCGATCTATCGATAAGGCAGGATGGCAGACGCCTCATGTAGCGACGGAGGTCTGTGGTTATGAGCCCCCACCTTCGCGCCGCCTTCGCGGGGGCGACACATGGGGAGATCAGGCCGTCACGGCCTCGGCAGTCTCGTCGTCCAGTTCATCCTCGATCGGCTTGAAGGTCGCGAGCGGCTTGGTCGAGAGCGTGATCGGCTTACGGCCGCTATAGCTCGACGAAGCCACGATCCGGGCCGAGGGCGCTTGGCGCGACAGCGCGTACAGCGTCGAGCCGACCCGGCCGCCCAGCTGGATCAGGTCGCGTTCGCTGCAGCTCGCCGCGATCGAAACCGCCAGCGAATACAGATGGCTCTTGCGGTAGCAGAACAGCGCCAGTCGCGCTCGCACGTCGCAGGAGACGCTCTCCACCAACTGGGACAGACCGCTCTCGCTCGCGCGGTACATCTCGCCGAGCAACTCATCGCGAACTGGACAGAACTCGTTGTCGTAGGCGTCGCTGCTTGAAAACATTGATGTTCTCCCTTGATGCGGAAGATGCAGCGCAAATCTCTAACGATGGGTTAACCACCGACGGCGGTAGTGTCCCGGGGGCCTTGATCAGGCCATCCGAATCGGAACGGGGAATTGCGCTGCGATCAGCCGTTCGCGGCCATGAAGATCGAGAGCGCGAAGCCGGTGAGATGATGCAGCGCCTGGTCGACGCCGATCAGGGTCCAGAACCACGGATGCTCGGTGGTCATGCCGAAGGTCGAGGAGCAGATCCCTTTGGCGCGGTCGATCGTGACGTGGATCAGGAAATCGATCACCGCGACGAACCAGAAGCGGGGCGCCACGATCAGGATGAACGTCATCGCAACCGCAAGATGTATCAGGCAGTGCACCAGGAGCGGCACCCCCCAGCCGGTCTTCTGATCCTTGCCATGGGCCATCCAGGAGGTCTGCAGGACGAAATCGGCGATGACGTGCTTGACCGTCAGAAGCAGCATCCATCCGATCAAGAGACCGACCGGAACCGACGACGACATGGGAGGCAATGACAAAGACGCCCTCGCTGGGACAGACTTGGGAGAGACTCGGGACAGACTTGAACCAAACGAGAACTGGAGGCGCTCAGCGCAACTTGCTTTCAAACCCGACCAATTGACCCGTATGCAGAATTTATGACACCTCCGACGGGGGATTGCACCTGCGCGGAACCCGAAAAAGCTTGGGTGTGTCCCGCCGGCCTAACCCTCTCGCAGTGCAGCGATTTGGCTTCCCCCGCGGTGATTTGCAATCAACCGCCAGCCGGTTGTCATCGGAAAAGTTAACGGACGATCGCTCTTTGATGGATCTTACCGGATTACCGGACCGGCCGGCCACATGACTATGGCGGCCCGGTGCGGGGCC